>JAJXYI010000196.1 GCA_021780625.1 bacterium
GCCGGCGCTGGCCAAGTACGTCTTCCCGGTCATCTTCGACCACCTCGTCCCGCAGAACATGGTGTACGAGGTCGTCCTCGCCATCCCGTTCGTGTTCGCGGTCCGCGCCTGGTCCTCCTACCGGAACAGCTACTTCACCCAGTTCGCCGGCCTCAAGATCCTCGAAACCCTGCGCATCGAGTACTTCAGCAAGCTGCAGCGTCTTCCCCTGTCCTTTCTCCAGGACAAGTCCACCGGCGACCTGCTATCCCGCGGCCTCACCGACACCGCCCAGCTTCAGTTCACGCTTACGATCTTCGCCAACGATGGCATCAAGCAGCCGCTCACCCTGATCAGCGCGCTCGGTTACCTCGCCTGGCTCGCCTATTCCACCCACGGCGTGGGCATCGTCCTCGCCTGCTTTCTCATCCTTCCGCTGACGATCTTCCCCATCCGCTACGTGGGACGAAAGGTCCTCAAGCGCGCCCAGCAGGTCCAGGCGCAACTAGGCGACATCACAGGGTTCTTCTCGGAAAACCTGTCCGCCGCCCGGGAAGTGCGCGCCTTCGGACTCGAAGACCGCGAGATCACGCGTTTTGCAGGACAGACGAACACGCTGGTGCGCTTCCAGATGAAGATCGTGAAGTATGCGCAGGCGCTGACCCCCGCGATCGAGCTCCTCTCGGCCTTCGGTATCGCCATCACGCTCGCACTCGCCTACGGCACCGCCATCGATCTCTCCACCTTCATGTCGATCGTGTTCGCGCTCTACATGTGTTATGAGCCGATCAAGAAGCTCGGCTTCATCAACAATGAGCTGAAGCGCGCTGTCGCCTGTATGGAGCGGCTCGAAGTCGTCCTCGACGCCCCTGTCACGATCCGCGATCCGGAGTCTCCGGCCAAGGTGGGACGCCTGTCCGGCCACGTCGCGTTTGCCGATGTGACCTTCGCCTACAAACAGGGCGAACCCGTCCTTACGCACGTCACCGCCCACGTTCCCGCCGGCACCGTCTGCGCTCTGGTCGGTCCGAGCGGCGCCGGAAAGTCCACGTTCGCCAATCTCGTGCCCCGGTTCTACGAGACCGTCTCCGGACGCGTGACGATCGACGGCATCGATGTGCGCGACATGCGCCTCGCCGACCTGCGCCGCAACATCGCCCTCGTCTCCCAGGATCCGGTTCTGTTCAACGACACGATCTATAACAACCTCCTGCTCGGGCGCCCCGACGCCACGCGCGCCGAGGTTGAGCAGGCCGCCCGCGACGCCTTCGCCCACGACTTCATTCTGGCCCAGCCCAAAGGCTACGACACCCTGGTCGGCGAACGCGGAGCCTCGCTGTCCGGGGGACAAAAACAGCGGGTCGCCCTCGCACGGGCCTTTCTTCGCAACGCACCGATCCTCATCCTCGACGAAGCCACCAGCGCCCTCGACACCGAGAGCGAGGCCGCCATCCAGGCCGCCCTCAAGAAACTCGTCCAGGGCAAGACGGTCCTGATCATCGCCCACCGTTTCAGCACCATCCGCGACGCATCGCTCATCCAGGTGTTCGACCGCGGTCAGATCGTCGGGACCGGCTCCCATGCCGAACTCTACGAGTCCTGCAATCTCTACAAGCGCCTCTACGACGGGCAGACCGCCCTGGGCTGAGACTGAAAAGAAGCCAGTACGTGAAGCGGCGAGATGAGAATGAATTCAGGATCAAACGGCACAGGATGCATGAAGGCTCCTGGATTCTAGATTCTCGGTTTTTCTCCCCTCCGTTTTTCATGGCCATCCACCTCTCGACTCTGGGATAACTCCACCCGCGTGCCCGAGAAGGAATCCTATCACTTTTCCCGCCTCGCCGAGGAACTCATCGGCGACCTGCGCGGCCTGCCTTTCCAGGAGCCCGCGCGCATGAAACGGCGCGCCACCAAACCCATGGCGCCCCTCGTCGAGGAGCTGCTCGTCAAATACAACATCGGCGGCCACTCACCCATCGACAGCGTGCGGGAAAAATGGACCGAGACCGTCGGCCACGCGAACGCAGCCTTCTCCCACCCGCTCGAAATCGACGGACGCGGGCGCCTCATCGTCACGGTGTCCCACGCCGTCGTCCGCAGCGAGCTTCACCTCCACTGCTCCACGATCCTGCGCAAGCTCAAGCTGCTTCCCGGCTGCGGCCACCTGCGCGAAGTCGTGCTGCGCGCAGGTTGAGCCGCACGTCGGGCTAACTCGGCCCGGGGTCAGTCCGCCTCGACCTCGAACTTGATCTTCTGGACCAGGACGCAGGACACCGGCTCACCACGAATCTCGCCGGGGCGATAGCTCCACCGCGTGATCGCGGCCTGCGCGGCCTTTCCAAACTGCTCGTCGGTCGCGTGCAGGACCTCCGCCCGCTCGACCGTTCCCCGCGATGTGACCACGAACGACACGAGTGCGTCGCCCTTGACCCCCGCCTTCCTCAGGGCATCCGGATACTTCGGGAGCGGCTGCATCACCGGCTTCGGCTTCACCGTCAGCAGCCCCGGCGCCACGACATCGTGGTACACCATGTGATCCACCTTCACCGACTTGAGCGCCGGCTTCGGATCGCCCGGATGGAAATTGGCCGACGCGAAACAGATGAAGTCCTGCTCCCATTGATACGGCGCGATCTTCGCGGCATCCACCTTCGGACCAGAGTCGGTCGACGACGCCTGCGCTGTCTCCACCTGCCCGGCCGCCGAAACGCAGCCGACAATGGCCGAAAACAGGAAACCTGAAACAAGAATTCGGAGGGTGTTCTTCATAAATTGTCGAAAGGATCGCACCAGAGACCGCCACAAAGTCGATCCGATCCCGCAATTCCTCTTCTCATCGCCCGATACCCGCCCTCCGCCCTCTGATCGCCCTCGAACGCCCGACGTCCGACTTCCGACCTCTGTCCTCTGTCCTCTGACATCTGTCCTCTGGCCTCCACCTTCCGAATTCTCACATCCGACTTCCGACCTCCGACTTCCGATGTCCGTCCTCGACCTCACGCGACTATCGTCCCGTCAGTCTCAAGGCACTTTCTCGCCTTCTTTGCAGCCAGGAACCAGCGTTTCTCCGTCCTGCGCCAGATCGTCCCGCCACGGCGGTACGCTCGGATGATGTCCTCGAGCAGCGCCGTCGCCTCATTCTTGCGACCGAGGGTCGCATAACACGCGGCGATGTAAAAACGCCGCTCCTCGCCAACTCCGCTGTCCGTCATGTTCTCCAGGATCGCCAACGCGCCCGCGGCATCGCCTTTTGCCGCCAGGATCCGCGCACGGAGCAATTGGAGCGTCACCGCAGTCATCCGGTCGGGTTTCGAATCGATCCCCGCCAGGAGCGCTTGAGCCTCGTCGATATGGCCGGCCTCGATTTTGTACCAGGCGACCTCCGACACCACCGCAGGATCCCCCTTGAACACACCGCGCGCCGCCTCCGAGGCTACGGCGTCGGCTTCGTCCTTTTGTCCGACATGATGCAGTGCGCTCGCGAGCTTCAGCCTGCGTTCGACCGTTTCGCCCTCGTCGAGCTCGGCCCGCAGGCGCCGGATCTGTACTGCCGCCGGCACCCAGCCGGAAATCCTGACTCCCTGGCGCGCCGTCCCGCCCATGTTGGGCAGGATCTCAAACGCCACGTACGCCAGCCCGCCGATCCACGGCGCAAAGAAGATGATCACCATCCACCAGAGCGGACGCCCGGTGCGGTAAACGTGAATACACAATCCGATCTGCACGGCCAGCGTCAGCGGCCCCAGCAACGCAAAATAGGTTTGGATCAGGTCGAGCATGCCTCCCTCCGCAAAAAGGACTGCCCTGGGGCCATGTCAATCTGCGCCTTTACACGGTCGATTCCAAACCCCGCGTGTTCGCCAGTCGAGCTTAGGCATCGAACCCGAACTCTTGTCGATACCGCTGCAGCGTCGGCCCGACCGAGTCCGTCGATTTCACATATTCAAGAAGGTAGTCCTGACCTCGGAATTTCACTGCCAGCCAGAGTTCACAGGACTCAAGACCGGATGCGCCGTCCATAGAGCCTGCTTCACTGCCCGAGATTCCAGCATAGTGTCTGATATGAAGCACCACGTCCTCGAAGCGCGGCTTGAATTGCGAAAGAGAATACGAATACAAGCGCCATTCGATCGACATCATCCTTTCGCACCGATCGAAGGCCACACTGCACGATAGTCCCGCGATGACTATGGCAATTGCCGCAATGATAAGCGCTCCTGCCGCAAGGCCCTTTCCCACTGCGTGAGGCACCGCCTCGAAATAGCTCACCAGCGCAAACGCGGCCGACGCGATCGAAAGCTTGGTCAAATAGCCGCGATTCTGGGTCGAATACGTGACTTGTCCGTCTGGCTCACGCACGTCGGCAGGCTGGCGTCGCAAGGTATGTATCATTTGCCAGGGAGCTTCGTCAGTCCATCTTCGCCCCCGCCGCCACCAGCAACTCCCTGAGGATCGAACGGTGGCAGCGTGACTCGTCCGCACAATAGCAGCCGACGGAGAAATTCGTGCTCCGCGAAAGTGCCGCCAACAGCGCCACGTCGTGCTTCGCCGAGGGCTCCGCCATCTCCGCGCGGAATCGCTTTTCGAACACCGTCCATTCGGCGGAGGTCTCCGCGGCCAACGCGATCTTCATCGTCTCGAGGCTCGGCGCCAGGTTCGGGAACCAGACGTCGTACCAATCGTCCGCCGCAAAACGCTCCTTCGGCACTCCGCGCGGCGGCCTACGGACCGTTCCGATCCTCAGACCTTCGCCTTCCCCACGTGGTGTTCCCAAACGTACGATTTTCACGCTCATGACGTCTCTTTCTGCGCTTCAATTTTCCCGCTTCTCGGGTGCTCGGTCGGTGCTCCAATCGGGCTCACGCCGTATCCGTTCCCGCCACTTTCGCCAGCCGGCGCCGGACCTTCCGCACCCACACGATCCCGCGGCGGCTCCACCGCGGCCGCCGAAGACGTCTGCCTGAAGTGAACTGTGGATTCCGGCGCCCGCAGCCAACCCACGCGTCCTTTGCGTGCACAGCGCGCCACCGCCCTGCGGATACGTTCGACTCGCTGCACCCAAGCCTCCGCAAGGCAATAACCCTCGCCGCCCGATCTGTGACGCCCTTGCAGCGCGCACTGGCAAACACCAAAGGGAGGGCGGGAATTCATGGCGTTAATCGGGAGGCGTTCGATCAGGTCCGCCGCCTCGACCCGGAATCATGGTTGCGGGCCGACGAAGATGCAGCAGCCACGACTCCGGCCGGGTGGCGGCGGGTACGACGGTGAATGGGGAAGGCTGTTGGTTTCAACGCGAGGAACTCGGGATCGCGGCTGGTGATGGCACGACGCAACTCAATTGCTGCGCTGCGTTCTCGTAGGACGCAAGACGCCGGCTGGCCAGATAATTCATGGCGGGAGTCCTCGCGACATCGGCACGCCCGGCTCAAGAGCGTTAAATCCTCCCGGCGGCACCCCAAGGCGTCGTCCGGCGAATATCGCCCCGCAAGATTCGATTCGCGGTAACGCCCCTACGTGCCTCAACTGACGGCATGAGCGTCTACGCGAAATTCGAGTCGGAACTCGCGGTGCGTCCCGACGACATCGACCTGTACCAACACGTGCACAGCACGCGCTACCTCGACTACGTGCTCGCCGCGCGTTTCGAGCAGATGGAGCGCTGCTACGGCATGGGCATGGCCGAGTTCTCGCGACGCGGGCTTGGGTGGTTCATGGCAACCGCCCAGATTGCCTTCAAGCGGCCGCTCGGCCTCGGCGACCGCATGATCGTGCGGACCTGGATCGAAAGCTTCTCGAGCCATGGTTGCCGCGTCCCCTTTCAGATCGAGCGCGCCGACAACCGGAAGCTCTGCTGCGACGGCGCCTGCGATTACGTGCTCGTCACACTCGCCGACGGCCGTCCAACGCCGCTGCCTGCGGACGTCGTCGAAAAATACACCATCCGGGCGAACCCCTAATCCCGGACGCCACCGAGCGCGTCGAGCTCACGGCGCAACTCCGCGACCGTGCGCGACAGCGCTCCCTGGTTGCCATGCTGCCACGCGCGGGCCGCGTCCGCCATGGCCGCGCGTTTGGCGGGGTCCGCCAGGAGCTCCCGGCTTGCAGACGCCAGTTCCTCGGGCGTGCGCACGATCCGCGCCGCGCCCCGGCGCACGAGATCGCGGGCGATCTCCCTGAAATTGCTCATCTCCGGTCCAAACAGGATCGGCTTGCCCAACGCAGCCGCCTCCACGGGGGTCTGCCCTTCGTGATGGGGCGGCAGGCTCTTCCCTACAAACACGACGTCCGCGAGCTGCGTCAGCTTTCGGAGCTCCCCCGTCGTGTCGCCCACGGCCACGTCCACCTGCGCGGACGCGGGACCGGTCGAACGGAAATGGGAGCGAACCCCGAGCGAGTCGAGCACCGCCCGCACCTCGGCGCGGCGCTCCGCATGGCGCGGGACCAGGATCAACGCCGGCGCAGACCCTGCCGCCTGACAGGCCCGCCAGGCGCGCACCACCGCCTCCTCCTCCCCGGGCCAGGTTGACGAGCCCAGCAGGGTCGGCCCCTCGGCCAGCCCGAGGTCGCGACGCAGCGCCGTCTTCTCCGCGTCCGCCATCGCCGGGATCGTGATGTCCAGCTTCAGATTTCCCGTCGTGCGCACCCGGCCGGGAGGAAATCCCAGGTTCCTGAGGCGCTCCGCATCCTGGTCGGACCCCGCAAGCCAGAGCGTGACCCCGCCAAAGAGGGACCGCATCAGGCCAGGAGCCCGTCGCATGCGCCGATATCCGCGGTCCGACATGCGGGCATTGATGCAGACCACGGGCACGCCACGCGACGAAGCCTGGCGAATATGCTCCGGCCACCGCTCGCCCTCGGCCAGGATGACGAGATCCGGCCGCACCCGACGCCACGCACGAGCCGAAAATGGCCACCCATCGACCGGGAAATATCCGATTGCGACACACCGCGCCGCATACCGCTCCAGCGCCAGCCGGTATCCGGTGCTCGTGGTGGTCGTGAGATACACCTCGGCGTCCGACATTGACGAGAGCTGCTCGATCAGCGGCCCCACCGCGAGCACTTCGCCGACGCTTACGGCCTGCAGCCAGATCCGCCGTACACCGGCCCGCTTTTCGGGAAGCGGAGGCACCGCGCCAAACCTCTGTCCAAAGTTCTCCCCGTACCCGCCGCGACGCAGCATGCGCCGGACGTAGTACGGCGACGCGACCAGCATCACGGGAAAGAAGAGGAGTCGGTAAAGCCAGATCATGGAGGCCCGCGAAGCTCCTCAAAATAAGGGCCGGGAGGCAAAACGAAATGAATGTGGCCTGGGCCGATGACCTGGCCCGATGCCGGCCCCGCTCCTGGTACTGCCGGCCTTCCACCGGCCCGGATCGGTTTGACCGCGGGGGGGCGGCTTAAGACTTTCCCGCGGGCGATTCTTTTGCACACTCCGCCGCATGCTCCAGCCAGCCAGCCAGCGTCCGGATGCATCCAGCTTCCCGTCTTCGCGTTGTGCGCGAGCCATATTCACGTCCTGCGAACGCAAGGGGCGGGTCAGCCCGTTCGCTCGCTTCACCCCGCCGGCCCGATGGGCCTGCACGTTCATCTTCGTCTTCAGTTTCCTGGCGTGCCTTTCGCTCCGGGCCGCCTCACGCGACCCCTGGCCCGAGTTTCCCCGCACAATTCCCGGCGATCCGGCGCTTCGGGAAGGCAGGCTTCCCAATGGTCTGCGGTATTTCGTGTATCCGAACTCCTCGCCGCGGGACCACATCGTGATGCGACTGATCGTGGCCGCCGGAGCGCGCAATGAGCAACCGGGACAATACGGAGTAGCCCACCTCGTCGAACACATGGCCTTCCGGAGCGCGCGCGGGCCCGCCTACGGGGCCCTCATGCAGCAACTCGAGCATCTCGGCGTTGGCCTCGGCCCCGGCGTCACCGCCTACACGTACTACGACTCCACCCAATACCTGCTGGACCTGCCCAAGAGCGATCCGACACATCTGTTGACCGGTCTGCGGCTGTTTCGGGCCTTCGCCACCGACACTCACTTCGACCCCTCGGACGTGATCACCGAAAAGCGAGTCGTCCTGAACGAGCAGAGGATGCACACGGTCGAGGGCGACGATTCCACGTTCGCCTATTACGGATTCCTCTGGCCGAGCGTCGCGACGATCCGGCGGCCCACGGGCGGATCCGCCTCGCAGATCGCCGCCCTCAGTGCGGCGGACTGCGCGTCGTTTTACGCGCACTGGTACCGGCCCGAGCGAATGGCCGTCATCGTGGTCGGTCCCGTCGATCCGGAAAAGACGATCGCAATGCTCAGGGACACCCTGGGCGATTTTTCCGCCAAGACCCCCGAGGCCCCTCCCGACCCCGCACCCAAGAACTGGATCGCCCCCTCCAGCGAGCCTCCGCGGATCGCGGCCAAGTCGTTCACGTCAATGCACGAGGTCGACCTTCTTCTCAGTCGCACCTGGATCGAACGCCCCGTCGCGCTCACGCCAGGTCGCGAACTGTGGGAGATCCGGCTGGGCCTGGCGCTGGCGATGTTCCAACAGCGAATGCAGGAGCTGAGCCTGCGTCCCGGCTACAAGCTGGGATCCATCTTCCTCAGGCCGCTCAATCCCTACCCTGCGCTCGGGTTCGACGGCGTGCAGCTTTCCATCTCGGGGGACACGAGCCAGTGGAAGATGACCCTGCGCACGCTCGTGCTGGAGCTGAGGCGCGCACAGAAATACGGCTTCACGCAGCGGGAATTCGACCTGGCCAGGCGCGGCTACTTGAATTCCCTCGAGGAGGGGCTCCGCTACTGGCCCACGCGCCATTCCGACCAGGTCGCCGCCGTGATAGTCCAGTCCCTTCAGAGCGGCAGGCCATTCCTCACGGCGCAGACGATCTACGACCGAACCAAGGCCATTCTGGCAAAGACGACTCTGGCCGACTGCGACCACGACTTCAGCGAAGCCTGGGGTTACGGACGCCTCCCGAACATCTACCTCTTGGCACCGCCCGATGTCACCGTGAAGCAAAGGGAGATCATCGACACCCTGCGCGACGCCATGAAAGCGCGCATCGAACCGCGGCCGGACCCCAAACAGGCCACCTTTGCCTACGACTCCTTCGGGACACCCGGCCACATTGCCAATGAGCAACACGTCGCCGACCTCGACGTCTGGCTCGACCGCTTCGACAACGGCGTGCGATTCAATTTCAAGCACACGGACTTCGAATCCGACTTGGTCGACGCCTACATCCGCGTGGGAACCGGCCGCTTGAGCCTGCCCAGCAACGAACCAGGCCTCTGGCTCGCCGCCCAGGGCGCGCTGCTCCCTGGCGGCCTCCGACGGCAGACTGCCGACCAGATCGCGGAAATCACCGCCACGCGCATGATCTGGCTGAATTTCTACGTGCTCGACGACGCGCTCCTGTTTCAGATCCGCAGCGCCCGCGATGACTTCCCGCTCGCACTGAAAATCGTCACCGCCTACATCGAGGACCCTGCACTCCCGTCCTCGGTCATGCCTCAGCTGAGGGTCAATTTGAATCGCATCTATGACCAGGTGGGCGGCACGCCGTCCGGCGTGCTCGGTCGGGACATGGAGCAGATCCTCGCCGACGGCGATCCACGCTTCGGACTTGGGCGCCGAAGCGACGCGCTCAAGTGCTCCATCTCCTCCATCCGCCACTGGCTCCTGCCGCAGTTGGGGTCCGGTCCGATCGAGATGAGCATAGTCGGGGATATTTCCTACAAAGACGCGCGCGCCGACGTCGCCTCAACCATCGGCGCTCTGCCCCGGCGCGACGAACGACCAGCGGAGGGGAAGGACGGCATCCGCTCCTTCGCGCGCCCCGACTTCTATCCGCTCCAGGGAAAGGGCACCCCGTATCAGGCCGGCATCAACTATGTATGGCTGCTGCCCTGGGTGCACACCATGGAGCAGCAACGCCGCATCAACCTCCTCGCCGCAGTGCTCAATCAGCGTCTCCGGTCGCGCCTCCGCGAATCCCTGGGCATGAGCTACGTCACGGGCGCCCAGTTCGTCAGGCACGACGGCTTCAAGGGATTCTCCTACCTCACGTTCTATACCGAGGTGAACCAGCAGCAGCTTCAGACGGCCGTCGCGGTCATCGGTGCGGAGTTTCGCACCCTGGCGGCGGACGGCGTGAGCGAGGACCAGTTCGAGCGATCGAAGAATCCCTGGGTCAGCAGCTACGACTCGAATCTCCGCCAAAACGCCTATTGGGGCGGGACGGTGCTCGCCGACGTGCAGCAGCGCCCGACCAACCTGGCCGACGCGCGCAACCGGACTGTGGATACGCATGGCATCAAACGGGAGGAGATCAACCGCCTCCTGAACCGGATCCTCGATCCGGCCTCGACGCTGCTGTTCGTCATCCAAATGCGGCAGCCGCAGCCCGCCGCCCCCTGAGCCGGCCCGGTGGACTCAGGACTCGGAGGGCTTGCCGATACCGTAGGCCCGGAAGCCGATCCGACGCAGGGCTGCGAGATCGACGATATTTCGGCCGTCGAAGAACAGCGCAGGCTTCGCCATCGACTCGAAGATCCGGGCGTAGTCGAGCGTCCTGAACTCGTCCCACTCCGTCACGATCGCCACCACATGCGCGCCCGCCGCAGCCTCGTAGGCGGTCTTTGCGACCGTCAGCCGAGGATCATGCTTTCCGGCGCCAAGCACGTCTGCCTCCACCGCCGAAGCGGGCACTCGCGGGTCATAGACGACCACGTGGGCCTGCTCCGCCAGGAGGTCGCGGCAGATGCTGATCGCCGCGGTCTCGCGCGTGTCGTTGGTGTCCTTCTTGAACGCAAAGCCCAGGATCGCGATGCGCTTGTCCGCGGCGGTGTTGTACAGCGAGCGGATGATCTGCGACGCGAAGCGGCGCTTCTGCCAGTCGTTCATTTTCACCACGCTCTCCCAATACGCGGCGACTTCGTTCAGGCCGAATTTTTCGCAGAGGTAAACCAGGTTGAGGATGTCCTTCTGGAAGCACGAGCCACCAAAGCCCACCGACGATTTGAGAAACTTCGGCCCCACGCGCGAGTCACGCCCGATCGCACGCGCCACCTCGTCCACATCCGCCCCCGTCGCCTCGCACAACGCCGAGATCGAGTTGATCGAGGAGATGCGCTGCGCCAGGAATGCGTTCGCCACCAGCTTGGAAAGTTCGGCCGACCACAGGTTGGTCGTGATGATCCTATCGCGAGGCACCCAACGGGCATACACGGAAGCCAGCGTCTCGACTGCCTTCTCGCCTTCCGGCGTCCGCTCGCCGCCGATCAGCACGCGATCGGGCTTGAACAGGTCCTCGACCGCCGTGCCCTCCGCGAGAAACTCGGGATTGGAGAGCACCTGGAAACGACCCTCCTGTCCGTTGGCGGCAAAGATGTCCTTGATCGTCTCGGAGGTCTTCACCGGGATCGTCGACTTCTCGACGATGATTTTCGGGCCTCCCGCGACGCGGCTGATCGTGCGCGCCACGGCCTCGATGTACCGCAGGTCGGCAGCCCGGCCCGCGCCCACGCCGTAGGTCTTGGTCGGCGTGTTCACGGCCACGAAAATGATGTCCGCCTCGCGGATGCCCCCCTCGACGTCGGTCGTGAACTTCAGGTTCCGGCCACGGGTCGCGCGCACCACCTCGTCCAAGCCCGGTTCATACACCGGCAGCGTGTCGGAATTCCACTCCGCAATGCGCGCGGCGTTCATGTCCACGACCGTCACGTCGATGTCGGGCGCCTTGAGCGCGATGACCGCCATGGTGGGACCGCCGACGAATCCGGCGCCGATGCAGCAGATTTTCATACGGCGCAGAATTCGGGTCCCCGCGTTTTGCGCAAGCCCAAGCTTCCACAAGCCGCAGTCCGGCAGCGATTCGTCCCATCGCCGCCGGTCCGGGTTGGTCGCCTACACCCCGAGGGTGGCTACCAGGTGGTCGCAGGTCGCCGGACTGCCCGCCACGTAGAAGATGCGCTTCATCCGAAGGTCGAAGACGCGCATGGGGAACTGTTCACCATTGAGAAACCGGGTTTCGCCCCCGCCCGCCCAGACGAGGGGCACCGCCGCGGCGATGTCCCAAAGTTTGACGTTGTGATCGACCACACCGTCCAGGATGCCCGCCGCCACGTAGGCGAGATGGAGCGTGCTGCTGCCAAGCCCCCGGATCTTGTACGCCTCGATCAGGCGCTCCGCCTGAGGCGCAAGGGTGCGATCGTAGGGGCTGTGGAATCCCACGAGCGCCTGCCCGCCGAGCGGTCCATTGCGCACCTTCGTCGCAGTGTCGCCGTCCTTCACGCCGAACCCCGGTCCGCCCTCGATCAAGCGCCGCCGAGACAGGTCATAAACGAAGCCGTACACCGGCATTCCTCCGTCGAGCAGCGCCAATGCGATCGCGCAGTGAGCCAGTCCCAGCGCGTAGTTATTGGTGCCGTCGATCGGGTCCAACACCCACGAGAATTGCGAGGTCACCGGTATCGGCGTACCGTCATGGGCCAGCTCCTCGCTGAAGAATTGATCCCCTGGATACGTCCCCAGCACCTCCGCCATGATGGCCTCGGAGATGGCAATATCCACCGGAGTCACCCTGGTGCCGTCCGATTTCCATTGGCTGCGGGCCTTCCCAAATTCGGCGTGCAGCCGGTCCGTCTGGGCCATCACGGCCCGACGCCCGGCTTCGATCCTGCTGAGCAATGCTTGGTCTGACATGGAACCGGCTATCGAAACCATTTCGGCGCCCTTGCCCACATCGTTTTTGGAGCGTTTTTCCACCCCGCCCCGCCACTCACTTCGCCCTTGCCAGCCGGGGTCTCACTCCTACGGTTGGCGGTTTCCATGATCTCCTGGATTCAGATTACCTTCCAAAAGCACTTCCGAACGGTCTTCGCGATCCTCCTCGCGGTCACGATCATCTCGTTCATCATGACCATCGGTGCCACCCCGGGCATCGGCAATGGCGAAGGCCGCGTGGCCAGCAAGAAGTTCTACAATCTGAACCTTGCGTCCGCCGACGGTCAGCAGGAGCTCTTGGGCGACGCGAGCGTCAGCGCCCTCTTCCAGATCGGCTACGGTCTCGACAACGATCAGCTGCAGCCCTTTGCGCTCCAGCGTTACGCGAGCCTGTACATCGCCAACAAGCTCCACATTCCCGCCCCCACCAAGGCCGAGCTGGCCGACTACATCAAAACCCTCCGGGTCTTCCAGAACCAGGACGGCGAATTCGATCCCGTCGCCTACAACCGCTTCCGCGACAGCCTCAAGGGCAACTCCCGTCTCTCTGAAGCCACCGTCTCCCGCGTGCTGTCCGACGACTACCGCGTCGACCAGATTCGCAAGCTCATGGCCGGCCCCGGCTACGTGATGCCCTCCGATGTCGCCGAGCAACTCACCCGCGCCGGCACCACCTGGTCCATCGACGTCGCCACGATCGACTACGCCAGCTTCAAGCCCTCGATCAACCCGACCGACGCCGAGATCGCCCGCTACTTCTCCGACAACGCCTTCCGCTACCAGATTCCGCCCCGTTTCAGCGGCTTTAGCGTCGATTATCCCGCCGCCAATTACCTGTCCAAGGTCAAGATCACGAACGCCGAGCTGAAGGCCTTCTACAACCAAAACCCCGCCCGTTTCACGCCGCCCGCGGCCAAGCCCGGCTCGAAGGCGCTCACGATCGGGTTCGACGCCGTGAAGGATCAGGTTGAAGCCGCCTTCCGCGAGGACCGCGCCCGCCTGCTCGCCCAGAATGCCGCCGCGGATCTCACCGTCTTCCTGTACGACAACAAAGCCACCGCGGCCGAAATCCCCACCCTGCTCAGCCAGCGCGGCGAGAAGACGCGCGAGCTGACGCCGTTCGCCCGCAACGAGGCCTGCCCCGAGTACCCGGGCAATGTCGACGTCACGACCGAGGCCTTCCGCCTCGGGCCCGATCGCCTGTATTCCGATGCGCTCGCAACCAAGACCGGCGCGACCGTCATTTTCTGGCAGAAGACGATTCCCTCTCGGCAGCCGCTCCTCGCGGAAGTCCGCGACAAGGTCGTCGCCGATTACATCGAGAGCCAGCGCCACCGCGAGTTCATCGACCTCGGCAATCGCATCAAGTCCGCCCTCCAGGCCCGGATCGCGCAGGGCATGGCCTTCGACGCCGCGGTCCACGCGCTCGCCCAGTCGGATGGCGTGAAGATCGAAGCCAAGACGATCCCGCCCTTCACCCTCAGCCAGCCGCCCCGCGACCTCGACTACTCGATCTTCGGCACCCTTCAGCAGCTCAACAAGGGCCAGGTGTCCAGCATGACCGTGGCCGGCGGAAAGGGCACGATCGTGTACGCGGCCGACAAGAAGCTTCCCGTCATCGCAACCAGCAATCCGATGTACGACAGCATCGACAGCCAGCTCGCGATGGTCGCCGCCAACGGCACCGCGGCCTCCGTGATGAACGAGCTCGTCGAGCGCCAGCTGGGCAATACCCCGATGCCCTGAGTCCAGGGCGCTTCCCTTTCGACGGCCGGCTCCATTCGGACCGGCCGTCTTTTTTTTGCCTTTCTTGCGCCGATGCTTCCCCTTAAGGCTCTGCACCGTTCCTTCACCAGCGCTTCGGCAAGGCGCACGCTTGGTCCTCGCTCCGTCACCGGCTGTATTTTTCCGTAACGGATTCCGGACCCGCGCGTCTTCCAACCGTCCGCGCCGGGCCGCGTTCGAATGTTTGCGGGTTCCCTTTCTCGTAACTTTCTTTCGCCCCCCGTGTTCAATTTTCCGACTCCGCAACTCTTCACATGGCAAAGACCCTGAACCTCCTGCTCGCCGCGAGCTCCCTGTTTACCCTTCCCTTCGCCCTCCAGGCCGAGGAGCCGACGCCGGCCCAGCCTCAAGCCCAGGAAGCCCCGCTCACGCTTGAAGAGTGCGTGGCACGGGCACTCCAGAAGAATTTCGACATCAAGATCCAGGGCTACAACACCCAGATCGCGAACGAAACCCTGACGATCGCCAGGGCAGATTACGTGCCCGTATTCACCGCCAGCGCACAGAAGGGCAAGACCAGCTACTACGGGGTCAACAGCAGCTCCAGCTCGACGACTGAGAGCGTCGGCTTCTCCCAGAAAATCTCCACCGGCGCCACGCTGTCTCTCGCGTCCGGACTCGCGTACGAGCATTCCCAGAGCCAGCTGCTCACTCCCGGGTCTCTCAATCCTGCCTACGTGGGCAATGTGACCCTGAGCCTCAGCCAGCCTCTGCTCGCCGGCGCCGGCACCACTGCAAACCTCGCCGCGATTCGCCGCGCCAAGCTCGGCGTCGGCATCGCCTCCCTCGCCTACAAGGGCAGCGTCCTCCAGGTCATCGATAACGTCGAAAACGCCTACTACAACCTGTGCTTCAACTTCGACCAGCTCGGCGTGAAGAAACACAGCCTCGAGCTCGCCCAGGCCCTCTACAATGAGGCCGTCTCCCGCCGTCAGGTCGGCG
>JAJXYI010000232.1 GCA_021780625.1 bacterium
GCGACGGCCGCCGGCGTTTCGGGCCTGAGCTGATCGGCCAGTTCGATGGAGCCCAACAGGAGTCCGTCGCGACGGACATCCACCCAGGTGCCGGTGCTCACCCGGGAATCGTCTGCCGCTCGGATGACCTCGATGCGGGAGCCGTCGACGAGCGCCGACACGCCTACTCCGGGAATGGCCGTGAAATCGGTTGCGGGTGCGGTCCCGATCGAACGGGTGCGTGCCTCCTCGACGATGGCGCGTCCGATGGGGTGTTCGCTGGGCGCCTCCGCCGATGCCGCGGCACCGAGCAAGACGGCCTCATCCGTGCCTTGCGCGGGATGCACGCTCGCGATGTGCGGACGCCCCTCGGTCAGGGTGCCTGTCTTGTCGATCAGGACCGTGTCGACAGACGCCAGGCGCTCGAGCATTGCCGCGTGCTTCACGAGCACGCCGGCCTGTGCGCCACGCCCGATCCCCGTCACGAGTGCCACCGGGGTTGCGAGGCCGAGCGTGCACGGGCACGAGATCACGAGGACCGCGACCGCGCTGACGAGCGCGTGGACCCAGCGGGGGTCCGGTCCGAAGATCATCCATCCAACGAAGGCGAGTGCGGCGATCGTGGCGACCGTGGGCACGAACCAGGCCGCGACGCGGTCGGCGAGCCGCTGCACCGGGGCCTCACTTTCCTGGGCCTCCTGAACCAGTCGGACGATCTGCGCGAGGAGGGTGTCCGAGCCGACGCGCGTGGCCGCGAAAACGAAGGAGCCGGTTGTATTCAAGGTTCCGGCACGAACCTCCTCGCCGGCGTTTTTCAGAACCGGGATGGATTCGCCGGTCAGCATCGACTCGTCGACCTCGCTGGCGCCGTCGGACACCAGCCCGTCGACGGGAACCTTCTCGCCAGGCCTGACCCGAAGCAGGTCGCCGACGCGAACATCGCCCACCGCGACGTCCTCCTCGCGCCCGGCCGAAACGCGGTGCGCGATGGCGGGAGCGAGTTGCATGAGCGAGTGGATTGCGGCCTCGGTCCTGGCGTGGGCTCGCTGCTCCAGGATCTGGCCGAGAAGCACGATCGTGGTGGTGACAGCCACGGCCTCGAAATAGAGAGGCGCTCCGTGCGCGCCTCGGAGTGCGGCGGGCAGCGAGTGGCCCCAGATGAGGACCACCGTGCTGAAGAGGTAGGCGGCCCCGGTGCCGGTCACGATCAGGGTGAACATGTTGGTGTCGCGCTCGATGATCGAGGTCCACCAGCGGCGAATAAATGGGGCTCCGCTCCAGAAGAAGACGGGTGTGGCGAGCGCCCACTCGATCCAGCCGGATGCGGCTCCGAACATCCCGCCGTGCTGTCCGGGCAGCATGTGGGCCATGGACAGGCCGAAGACAGGAAGACTGAGGACCAGCGCGACCCAGAAGCGAGGCAGCAGGTAGCGGGCGTCGGGCAGTCCCATGTAGACGGGTTCGTCGGGTGCGGGATGCATTCGTGCGATTCAATCGCACGCACGGCCGGCGGAAAGTCGAAAGATCCTCCGTGCGGCCGGCTTTCTCCTTGTTTATTCGGCGGGCGCCCGGCAAAAATTATCCAGCGCTCAGCGCCCCTTCATGAGCTCGTCGCCCTCCGATCTCTCAAAGCTTCCCAAGTGGCCCTTTCTTCTGGCGGATGCCGCGCTCGTCGCGACCGCATTTGCCATCGCCTGGCACCGGACCGGCCCCCTGTCGGGAGTCCCGCTCGTGGCGGTCGTCATCTGCATCGTGATGGCGGCGATCCTTTGCGCCATCCCCTTTCTTGTCGATTACGCGCGCAGCGAGCGCGAGGAGTTGGACGAGCGCCAGCGGGGTCTGGAGGCGCTTGCGAGGACCACCGGCGCAACTGCTGAGCAGGTGAGCATCGCGGCCCAGGCGCTCGCGGGAATGGCCGACCAGTCGAAATCGCTTCTCACCCTCATCGAGCGCGCCGCGGCCAAGCTGGATGAGCGCGTATCCGATCTCCAACAACAGTTGGCGGCCGGCAAGGACGAAGAGGTGGAGACGCTCGAGCGGGAGCTGTCGGCCCTGCGCGACTCCGAGGCGGGGAGGCTGGAGACCGCTGCTGAAAGGATTCACAAGGCGGCGGCCGATCTCGCACGGGTTGAGGCGAGTGCGGCGAAGCATGCCGCTGCGGCGCACGAGGCGCTCGACAAGCTGGCGGCAGTGGGGCCCAGTGCCGCGCAACAGATCACCCGTCAGGCTGAGACCGCGTCGTCGTCGGTCAGCCGTGCCATCGCCCAGGCGCAGGCGGAGGCCTCCGCCGCGCTGGAGTCCGAGCAGAGGCGACTGTCGCAGACCTTTCGCGAGTCCACGGAGGGCGGCGTCGCAGCACTCGAGCGCCGCATCGAGGCGCTTGCGCTCGTGCTCCAGGAAAACGTCGGCACGCTTGCGCAGGTGGCGGAACGGCTGTGCGCTGCCGTGGCTTCGGCTGAAGGCGTGAAGCCGGAGACGGCCCCGGACCATCGCACTGCGCGGAAGGCGAAATCCTCGCGGCCCGCGCCAACGCCGAGTCCGGATCCGGCACCGGCTGCGGAAGGGACGCCCGGTGCAGCCCCCGAGAGTCCGGCGATTCCGGCGCCGGCCGAGACCCTCGAGACGGTGGTTGACGATCCGTCGCCGGCCGTCGCTGCCGATCCCGTCGCCCCGCCGGTTGACGACCCGGTGGAGGATGCGCCGGCCCCGGCCCCCGATCCGGTGCCGGTCGAAGAGGAGGCAACCGAATTGCCGCTCGAGCCCACGCCGTCGGATGATGGGGTGGATCAATCGTCTTTGGAGGAAAACGCACCGGTATTCTCGGTCTCGGCGGACGGCGCCACACGGCTCATCGTCACCGCCTATATCGGAATTGGAAATCGGCTTTACGTTCGCGGCGAGGGTCCCGGCCTGAGCTGGGACAAGGGACTGCCGCTTCAATTCGTGTCGATCGGCAAGTGGCGGTGGGAGAGTGCCGACGCCTCCGCGCCTGTGAAGATCAAGCTTCTGAAGAACGACCAGACCGAGTGCGGCTCGCTGGGGGAGATCGTCGTTGAACCAGGCCAGCAGGCGGAAGTGACGGCGGTATTCTGAGCCGGCGTCAGGGCTTGCATCGGCCACGGCTCCCGCGTGTGGTCAGCGCGGTCATGCCGCGTTTCATCCTTGCCTCCGCCTCTCCCCGCCGTCGCGAACTGCTCGAGTCCGCGGGGTTCGTGTTCGAAATCCAGGCGGCCGGGGTGGTCGAGCACGAGGATCCCGAGACGGATCCGCGCGTCATGGTCGCCCACAATGCCGCGCTGAAGGCGGATTGGGTGGCCGAGCGGAATCCGGACGCGGTGGTGCTCGGCGCCGACACGACGGTGTTCATCGACGGCCACGCTCTGAACAAGCCGGCGGACCTGGACGATGCCCGGCGAATGCTTCGCCGGCTGTGCGGCCGTACCCACACGGTTCATACCGGGCTCGCGATCCGCCAGCGAAGCTCCGGGCTTGCGCTGGACGCCGGCGTGTCCACGTCCGTCCGCTTCAAAGCCTTCGACGAAGCCACCCTCGAGGCCTACCTGAAGGTGGCGCACGTGCTCGACAAGGCGGGCGCCTATGGGATCCAGGAGCACGGGGAACTGATCGTGGAAGGCTACGATGGTTCGTATTCGAACATCGTGGGCCTCCCCCTGGACGAGACGTGCAGATTGCTCGCAAAAGCAGGGCTATATCCAGGCAGTCAACGGATTACCTCGTGAGCAATGGATCTCCGGGAAACCGCTCTTGCGACGACTTCGTCTTCTTCGGGATTGCCTTTGCGGAAACGGGAGAAAAATCGAACAGACGCGACCTCGCTCGGTCAAA
>JAJXYI010000035.1 GCA_021780625.1 bacterium
ATGGCGGGACGAGTGAGGGGCTACAACGACGAGACCGACAAAAAAAGCAAGCAGCGAGCCCGGCGTGAATCCGGCGCTCCCATGAGCGACTTTTTTTGAAGCGGAGGTTGACATTAGCTTGGCTTTTGTAACTGCCTTGCGCGAACTTCCTCTTGCGAGACGAAAAGCGGATTCTATACCTTGCGCCGTTTTTGACCTTGCACACCGTTATAGCATGAAGATTCGCGCCTATCTCAAACCCTCCTGTGGCTGGTCCAACGGCGTTCGCGCCGTGTTGCGTAAGTATTCTCTGAATTATGAGGATGTTGATGTTGTCAACAGCCCGGCCAACTACGAGGAAATGGCCCGCAAATCCGGTCAGGGGCTGTCCCCCTGCGTGGAGATCGATGGCGTGATGCTGGCCGACGTGTCGGGTGAGGAGGTCGAAAACTACCTCCTCAGCAACCAGCTCGTCGCGCCCAGCGAACAGGGTGTCGACGTCTCGATCAACTCGGGCTGCAATCACGAGAATCACGCGGCCCGCGCGTCCCAGACGACCCGCTTCTTCTGAGGCGCGGCTCCGTCCGGCGCCTCTCCTTCCTCCCCCTTCAGCTTCCCAGTTAAACCTAGCACCTGATTGTGAACACCGTTCAGCATTCGGATAATTCGTCCTCCGCCCCGCATTCCAGTGGAAAGAACCGGCAGCTGCGCCCCGGTCTTCCGCCGAAGCAGGGACTCTACGACCCGTTCTTCGAGCACGACGCCTGCGGCGTCGGCTTTGTCGTGGATATGAAGGGCCGCAAATCCCACCGGGTGCTGCAGAATGCCATCCAGGTGCTTGAGAATCTCGATCATCGTGGCGCCGCCGGAAGCGAGCCCAACACCGGTGACGGCGCGGGCGTGCTCCTGCAGATTCCGCACAAGTTCTTCCAAGAGGTGGCGAAAAAGGCCCGTCTTACGCTTCCCGACGCCGGTCAGTACGGTGCCGGTCTGGTCTTCCTCCCGAAGAGCTCGACGAAGCGACGCGGCCTTGAGCAGCGTTTCGAGCAGATCGTGCAATCCGAGGGACAGACTTTCCTCGGCTGGCGCACGGTTCCCACCAACAACTCCTCCCTCGGAGAAACTGCGAAGTCCTGCGAACCCTACGTCCGTCAGGCTTTCATCGGTCGCAATCCGTCGCTCACCGACGACCTCGCGTTCGAGCGCAAGCTCTACGTGATCCGCAAGCGCGCCTACAACGAGATCCGCGCCGCGGGCCTCGACGGCGGCGAATTCTGGTATCTTCCCAGCCTCTCCGCCCGCACGATCGTGTACAAGGGCATGCTGCTGACCACCCAGCTCACCAGCTACTTCCCGGACCTCACCAATCCGGCCATGGAGACGGCGATCGGCATCGTCCATTCGCGCTTCAGCACCAATACGTTCCCGAGCTGGGACCGCGCGCATCCGTACCGCTACATCGCACACAACGGCGAAATCAACACGCTGCGCGGCAACATTAACTGGATGCACGCCCGCGAGGCCAATATGGTCTCCGACGCGTTCGGCGAGGACCTCCAGAAGGTGTTTCCGATCATCGATCCGAACGGTTCCGACTCGGCCATGTTCGACAACGTGCTCGAGCTGCTCTACCTCTCCGGACGCGAGCTGCCGCACGCGGTGATGATGATGATCCCCGAGCCCTGGTCCAATCATGAGACCATGGACGAGCAGCGCAGGGCCTTTTACCAATACCACTCCTGCCTGATGGAGCCGTGGGACGGCCCCGCCTCGATCACGTTTACCGACGGCAAGTGCGTCGGCGCCGTGCTCGACCGCAATGGCCTCCGCCCCTCGCGCTATTATGTCACCAAGGACGGCATGGTCGTCATGGCCTCCGAGGCCGGCGTGCTCGACATCGATCCGAACAACATCGAGACCAAGGGTCGACTCCAGCCGGGCCGCATGTTCCTCGTGGACATGGAGCAGGGCCGCATCGTCGGTGACGAGGAAATCAAGACCAAGTACGCTTCCGAGCGCCCCTACCGCCAGTGGATTGAGGAGTACGTGCTCCATCTCGAGGATCTCGAGGAGGCCCCGCACGTCCCGCTCCCGGATCATGACACGCTCCTGCAGCGCCAGGTCGCCTTCGGGTATTCACACGAGGACGAACGCATCATCCTCACCCCGATGGCGCGCGACGGTGTCGAGGCCATCGGTTCCATGGGCAACGACGCCCCGCTGGCTGTCCTCTCGAACAAGCCGCGGATGCTCTACGATTACTTCAAGCAGCTGTTCGCGCAGGTCACCAATCCGCCGATCGACTGTATCCGCGAGGAGATCATCACCTCGTCCGAAACCCGCCTGGGTTCCGAGGGCAACCTCCTCAACCCGCAACCCTCTGCGTGCCGCCGCCTCGAGCTGAAGTGGCCCGTCCTCACCAACGAGGAATTCGCCAAGATCCGCCGCATGGAGCTTCCGGGCATGAAGG
Source organism: bacterium (assembly GCA_021780625.1). The sequence goes on from JAJXYI010000035.1 coordinate 2,450, forward strand.
TCGGCGTGCTGTCGATCCTCTTCCGCGTCAGCAGAGGCGAGAAGGGCCTCGCAAAGTCCCTCGAGGAACTCTGCGCGATGGCCCGCCGCATGATCGAGGAGGACGAGGTCACCGTCATCATCCTCAGCGATCGCGGCGTGAACAAGGACTTCGCTCCCATCCCGTCGCTGCTGGCGATCGCCGGTCTCCACCACTACCTGATCCGCGAAGGCCTGCGCACCCGCGCCTCCCTCGTGCTCGAGACCGGTGAAGCCCGCGAAGTTCACCACTTCTCGCTGCTCATCGGCTACGGCGTCAGTGCGATCAATCCGTACCTCGCCTTCGAGACCATCGACGACATGATTCGCGAGGGGCTGCTGCCCAATCTCGACCACAAGGCCGCCTGCAAGAACTTCGTGAAGGCCGCCTCCAAGGGCGTCATCAAGGTTATGTCCAAGATGGGCATTTCCGCGATCCAGAGCTATCGCGGCGCTCAGGTGTTCGAGGCGGTCGGCCTCCGCCAGGACGTCATTGACACCTACTTCACCTGGACGCCCTCGCGCGTCGGCGGCATCGGCCTGGACGTCATCGCCCAGGAGGTGCTCACCCGCCACCACGAGGCCTTCGCCGAGCGCCAGTCGCCCGATCACGTGCTGCCTGCGGGCGGCCAGTACAAGTGGCGCGACGACGGCGAATACCACCTGTTCAATCCCGAGACCATTCACAGCCTGCAGAAGGCCGTGCGCACGGGTAGCTTCTCGGTCTTCAAGAACTACTCGTCGCTGGTCAACGACCAGGCCCGGCACTACTGCACGCTGCGCGGTCTGCTCGATTTCAAGCAGGCCGACGCCATCCCGATTGAGGAAGTCGAGTCGGTCGAAAGCATCATGAAGCGCTTCAAGACGGGTGCCATGTCGTATGGCTCCATCTCGAAGGAGGCGCACGAGACGCTCGCCATCGCGATGAACCGTATCGGCGGCAAGTCCAACACGGGCGAGGGCGGTGAGGATCCGAATCGATTCGTCCCGCTCGAGAACGGCGATTCCAAGAATTCCGCGATCAAGCAAGTCGCCTCCGGCCGCTTCGGCGTGACGAGCGAATACTTGGTCAGCGCCCGCGAAATCCAGATCAAGATGGCCCAGGGCGCCAAGCCCGGCGAGGGTGGCCAGCTGCCCGGCACCAAGGTCTATCCTTGGGTCGCGCGCACCCGCCACACCACCGCCGGCGTCGGCCTCATCTCGCCGCCGCCCCACCACGACATCTATTCGATCGAGGATCTCGCGGAGCTGATCCACGACCTCAAGAACGCCAACCGCCGCGCCCGCATCAGCGTGAAGCTTGTCGCCGAAGTCGGCGTGGGCACGATCGCCGCGGGTGTCGCCAAGGCCCATGCGG
>JAJXYI010000159.1 GCA_021780625.1 bacterium
CAGCGGCGAGTGCCAGCAACAGGTCTTCGTAGCGTTGGGCTGCTTCGCGGGTCGATGTCGCGAACAACGGAGCAAACGCGCGCAGGGTGCTGACGGTGCCCTTGAACGACAGGCGTGTGGGAGACACATCATGTTGCCGTGCGGCTTCGAGCATCAACAATCGCACCAAGTTGTAGGCGATCGCCTGAAGGTGGATTTCCTTCTCGATCATGGCTGGGGTGGTAGTGCGCAGGACATCAAGGCCGAGCACGGTCTTGATGTCGCGGAAGTTCAGCTCGACCTGCCAGCGAAGCCGGAACAGCCCGGCGATAGCCGCGTCGGGATACTTCGCTTCGTCGAGAAGCGTGGTCACCACGGCGATGTGCTCGGTGCGGAACCCAGGCCGATCCTTAACGGGTCAAACCTTTATGTTTGTGGTCTCGAGCGGGCGCCGCAGCGGCGCTATTGAGACGCGTGGGTGATGTCGTTCGGGGAGGGTGAGGCTCCAATTGGTCGATTGCCTGGGGGCGCCTGGCGCCGAACTCAGTCGTCGATGATCTGGGCGCCGCGCTCGTTCGCGCGCTGGGCGTTGTCCGTCGTGGTCTGGAGCACCTCGGGAGCATGGGCCTGCCGCTCCGTCACCTCGGCCACGATCCGGACCGGTTCGCGGGAACGATAGGACTTGGTTCGATTTTCCGGGTATTTCTTGTCGGTCAAATTCGGGTCGTCCACGAACGGCCCGGTCGGTTCGACGAGGTAGATGCGCCCGGGGCCCTCACCAGTCACCAGTTTTCCACTACTGGACATGGATCGGCGCAGAATCAGTCCGCCCAAGGACAGCACCTACTGGTCCCATCCCAAAGCCCTCCCCTGGCGCAGGTCGGAGGTGTTCGAGCGATTCAGAAACCGCAATTGAACCACAGAGGCACAGAGATATCCACCTTCGCCAAGGCTACGGCGGACAGGCAGAGGCTGAAATCCAAGCTAGGGGCGAAATCGGCGCTCACCTCGGAGGTGAAAGAGATTGGATACACGAATTCCGTCCAACTGCATTTCTCCGTGTCCTCGGTGTCTCTGTGGTTCAAATCCAACTGCGTCATTTAGATTCAGTCTGTCGTCACGACGGTTGGTCAGAGACGACAGCGCGCCGGAGCAGTCCAATTGCAGGACCCCAACCAGCGCGCACGTTTCGGCTTCCCTCTCGGGCGACCACACACATGAACTCTTTGGATCGATTTGGCGCCGCTATTGAAGCAGCGCGACGCCAAAGCCCTCGAGGTCGAGGGTGCCCGAGTAGCTCTTGCCGGTGAGCACGTCCCGCTTCGTCCCGCTGATCGAAACCGTCGCGGGCGCGTCGTTGGTGTTTACATACATGGTGCGTCCGTCGACGGTCCGCGCGACCACGCCTTTGGGCGTCACGGGGCCGGGTTTGATGCCCAGCTTCGCATAGAGCGAACGGAACAGCGGTCCCATGAACGCCGATTGTGACGCCGTCGCCAGGTAAATGGCCTCGCCCTTGCCGAAGTGGTTGACGGTGATCGCGGGGCTCCTCTGCGGGGTGTTCTCGAAGGTCGCGATCGTCTTCGCGGTGGAGGGCTCGAGCACTTCGTAATAGGAGTCGGTGCCGGTCAGTTCCCGCCCGTCAAAGCTCACCTTGAGCGGCTGCGGCGAGCGATAGAAGGCGTCGGTGCGCAGTCCGAATACGTCGGTCAGCCGGCCCGGCAGCGGTGTCTCGAACCATTTGCCGGTGCCATCAACCTTCGCCGAATAGCCGGTCATGATCACCGTACCCCCGTTGGCGACATAGCGCCGGATGGCCTCGGCGGTCGGCTTGTCCATGATGTAGGCGCTGGGCAGCAGCACCAGCTTGTAATGGTCGAGCGAGTCGTGCGCCACGTCGATGACCGAGGTATCGATGTTGTCGGCGAACAGCGGCTCGAAGGCCGCGACCAACTGGCTGTCGTAGCCGGTGGTGAAATACTGATTCATCGTGTTCGGGCCGGGCGGCGGACTGGTGATCCAGGCCGTCTCGTAGGAATCGGCGATCGCCACCTGCGGCTGCCGGTCCCTCGGGAAGCCCATCGCCTTCAGCTTGGCGAATTCCCTGGCGATCCGGGCAAACTCGTCGACTTTCCAGGATGGCCGGCCGTCGTGATTGACCAGGCCGAACAGCGATTGCTCCTCGCCGCCAATGTGCGAGTTGAACGTCCAGGCGAGAAAGGTCTGCGAATAATAGAGCAGGCCGAAATAGGCCCACATGCGCGACCGGCCCGGCGTGCCATAATAGCCGCCGCCGCCGGCGGTGAATTCGTTGAACCATACCGGCGTCTGATGCCCGGCCTTGATCATCATCACGCCGAAGGCCGCGCTCAACGGATCGCCGGGATAAAAGCCCTCCGCGCCATAGGTCGAATATTGGTTCCAGGAACGAAGGTAGTTGAACCCTTTCGCACCGGCATCCGGCCACAGATTGGATACGGCAGGCAGATTCGGCGCATAGTGCTGGCGAACGGAATCAAGGTCTTTGAGGTCGGCGATCGTCACGTCGGACCAGAAGCGATGAAGATCGAGATTGCGCTCGTTCGGCCCCGGCCCGTTGCCGTAGGGCAGATAAACCTCGTCCCAACTATCGATCCGGCGCGACCAGCGCTGCGTCGCCCATGCCTTGTTGAGCGCGGCGATCGTCCCATAGCGCTGCTTGAGCCAGGTCACGAAGCGCTCGCGATCGCCCTCCGAATAGGACATCGGCGAGCTGCCAACCTCGTTGTCGTAGCCGATCGCGACGACCGCCGGATTGTGCGCATAACGCTGCAGCATCTTCACCGCCAGTTGATGCACCAGGCGCCGGTAATTGGGATCGCTGATGTCGTCCCAATAGCGCGTCGCGGGATGGAGCCGCACGCCGTCCTGGTTGATGATATCCACGCCGGGATAGTTCTTGTGCAGCCAGATCGGTGCCGGCAGCCCGGGGATGTCGAGGACGACCTTGATCCCCGCCGCGTGCATCTGCTCCAGCACCTTGTCGAACCAGCTGAAGGTGAACTTACCCTCTGCGGGCTCGAACGAATCCCACGACAGGTCGCCCATGCGGACCATGGTAAAGCCCGCCTTGTGCATGATCGCGATGTCCTGAGTGATCTGTGCCGGCGATCGATCGATCGGCTGATAGCAGGTGCCGACGAACAACTGCCCCTTCAGAGCACTCGGTTCGCCCGCCGGCTGTGCCACCGCAGGGACCGACAGTGCGACCAGCACCAACGCCGCGAGGCCGGCAAGTCGTCGTCCCAGTCGCATCGCCTGACCGCCTCCGAACACCGGAGCGTTCGGGACGGGCCAAGCGCCGGATCGCTTTGGCAGCCGGTCTGAGACCTCGGCTGCCGAGTGCGTTGACGGCGCCGTGACGAAGGAGGCCTCTGGAAGTTCGCGTGTGATGAGGTTCATCGGTCCTTTGAAATTAGCTGTGTGTTGTCGCGAACGCGCTCGATCACGGAGTGTTTCCCAGCGTTAGCGGGGCGATGGCGGCGGGGGCACGACGCTTGGTCAAAAGGCCACCAAAAACCAGAATCAACGGTCGCCCACAACCCGCTATTAGGATGAGCAGCCGTCATACTTTAGGCCGAGCCGAAGGGGGCTAAAGCTTAAGGGAGTGTTGCCCAAGGCCGTGGAGGTCGGCTGGCAGCGTGTGCGGGGCGGTGAAGTGTCGGATGTCGGAGGGTGGAGGGCAGGGGGCAGGAGCTAGAATTTAGGAGTTAGGAGCTAGGAGGCCTCAGCCTGTGGAGCCCTTCGACTACGCTCAGGACGGGTGCGGAGTCTCGGCTCCGTCCCGCACATGCGGGAACGGGTGGGCTCGACCGCCCGCTTCCGAGTGACGAACCACCTCGGAGCGATGGGTTCACGGTGTCCGTGCGGCACGGCCGGCGCCAGCGCAGGAAGGCGCGAGTCGAGACTCGCGTCCGAAAGCGGAACCCAGGTTCCGCACTCCAAAAAAAGGATCAGACGACTCGGCGTTCCGAGTCCGAAAGCGCAACCACCCGTTCGACAGGCTCAGGGCCCTCGGGGGTTCCGCACTCAAAGGGAAGAAGCGAGGAGCGGGAATCGAGAATGATTTCAGCGTTTTGCGTGCGGAGCCGAGGCTCCGCATTGGTAGGGCGGATTATCCCTACCTAGGTATCCCTAATCTGCCGTGCCCTCGGACCGCGACGGGACCGGGGTTCTCGCCCACTGGATTCATGTCTACGCAAGAGGTGTGCCCGGCGGGTTAGGGACCAGCCTTCGCCCGCTTTGCGGGGCTACGGCTAGGCAGGCAACCCGCCCTACCGAGCGGCGGCGGTCGCGGTGCGGTGCGTCTGGAGGGCGCGAGTCGAGACTCGCGTACGAAAACGGAATCACCCGTTCGACTGGCTCAGGGCCTCCGGGGATTCCGCACTCAATGGGAAGAGACGGCGGAGCGGCCGGCTCGGAGATCCGGCCCTCCCACGAAACATCGCGCGGCTAGTGGGTGGCGGCAGGCTTGGCTTCCTGGGCGGGGATGAATTCCGTCTGCACGGCCTTCGCCAGGATGTCGGGAGGGAGCAGGCCCTGGTCGATCACGAAATCGTTGAAGGACTGCAGGTGGAATTTTTCGCCGAGCGCGATCTGGGTCGCGGCCTTCAGCTGCATGAGCCGGGTGAATCCATAAAAATAGGACGTGGCCTGCGCGGGGGACCGGAAGGTGAAGCGATCGAGTTCCTCGCGCGTGAAGGCCTCGGAGAGGCAGACGTCGTGGACAAGGATGGCGTGCGCCTGCTCGCGGGGCATGAGGCCGAGGTTGAGCATCGGGTCGCAGATCGCACGCGCGGCGCGGAGCAGGCGGTACTGGAGCACGATGAGCTGAGCGTCGATCGGCTCGTAGGGTTTCATCATGGTCTCGCAGTAGAGCGCCCAGCCCTCGACGTTGACGCTGTTGAAGGCGAAGATCGCGCGGGCGTACGACACGCCGCGCTCGACCATGCGGTCGAACTGCAGCTCGTGTCCGGGCCGGCCTTCGTGGGCGGTGAGAGTCCAGGCGGCGGCCGGGAACGTGAAGTCGTCGTAGGTCTCGCTGTGGCCGCCGTGGGTGGGCGGGTTGCCGAGCGTGAGGACAAAGGTGCCGCGCTCGCCGTGGTTGTCGATGAGCGGCGGGGGTTGCATGTGCGGGGCGGGCTCCGCGGCGGATTCCGCCTCGGAGGCGACGCGCATCGCCATCGGGCGGTCGGGCATCGTGACGAGGTGCTTTTCCCGGATGATCTGCTCGATGCGCGGGATGACGACGTTTCGGTAGTACGGCTCGACGGCGGCGCCGGTGAGCTGGTCCTGTTTGAGCCGGTGGATCACGGACCGGTAGTCGGTCTGTTTCCAGCCGTGCTCCTTCGCGACGAGCGGCGCCAGGCTCTGCATCTCGGACTGGACCTCGGCGTATTCGAGCTCGGCCTCATGGATCAGCTGTTCGGGCGTGATATCGACTCCCATGCGGCGCAGGTCGAACGCGTAGAGCTCGTGCGGGAGCCGGAAATCGGTGCGGCAGCGCGGCAGCAGAGTCTTGCGGACCCAGGCATCGTGGGCCGCGAATTGTTGTTTGAGGGCCGCGAGCGCCTCGTCCGCGCCGGCAATGTGGTTGACGGCAAAGAGCTGCGCGAGCCCCTGCTCGAATCGAGGGGTATTGGATAGGTCCTGCTCCACCTCGGTGCGGAAGGGGCCGAGAAGCTTGGGGTTGGAGAGCCTGGCCTCGATCTGGGATTCGACGAGCGTGGTGAACGGCTGGGTGCCCGGGACCAGGCCCGCGTAGCGGCGGAGGCGCTCCAGGGCGGCGGCGTGCCGGGCGGGTGCGGCCTCAGGGCTGAGCAGCATGAATTCGCACTGGAAGACCAGCTTGGGGACCGCGGTGTAGGGAAGCAGGTAACGCTCATCGAGGTTGATCCGCTCAATCCGCCGGCCCGCCTCGTCGATCATGATTTCGAGGTCCTGGCGCACGCGCGGGTCGGACTCGGCGGCGAGGTCGCGGCGGAGCGTCGCCCGGGCGGTCTCCAGCGCCTCGCATCGGCGCCGATTGACGCCGGGGGACAGGTCGGAGACGTAGGGATCGTAGCGGGTGAGTCCATACGCCGAGGCCTCCTCGGGGCGGTATTTCGCCATGGCATCGAGCAGCACCATGGCGTCGCGGTTACTGGTTTCGACCCAGGCGGGGGCGGCGCGGAGCGCGGGGAGCGAGGACAGGAGGGCCAACACGAGGCACGGGACGGCGGTCGGGATCTTCATGGGATGAGGGGTGAGGCGGCTGGGGTCGCGCATCCGGTCCGGGGCCGGACAGGCGGGGAACTTCCGCCCGGGGACAATTTCTGTCAAGGCCACCCGCCCCCTACCCCGCCGCCGCCCCTTCAGCCTGGGCGCCATAGCGTCGTCCTCAATCCTCCACGTCCCGCACGCGGGCCTCAAGCAAGGCCGCGATGCGAATGCGCAGATCGGATGAAAGGGGCGGATTGGGCCACTTGAGAATGACATCGCCTAGGTATCCAGGATTCACCACCCGAAATCCGGGGACTCGTTTTTCGCGCACGTACCATCCCGGGAGGGCGAGGATCGGAGCCACGGGAACCTCTTCGCCAAGCGACTCGCGGATGGCGTGTCTCAGCCATTTCGCCTCGGCCCTGGCTTGTTCGACTCCGTGTTGGTCGGCGCCCCAGGGCCAGAGCAGGCGCTCCCCGTCGAAGGACACCTCGTGATTCTTGTCGCCCTTTTCCCCTTTCAATTTCCTGCGCGTCTTCGTTTCCACGACAAAGACCCCGTTTGGTCCCAGGACCACGTGATCGAGGTTGAACGGGCCCTGCGCTCCGTCGCACGGGACATCATGAAAGACCAGATAACCTTCCTGCTGCAGCTTCTCGAGACGCTCCGCCGTGTAGCGCTCTCCAAACCAGCCGAGCCGCAGATTTGAACGCTGGCGGACCTTGCGCAGAATCCGCCAGGAGCTGATAGCCGACACGCAAATCACCCCCAAGGCCGTGCTCACGATCCCGGACACCAGTGTCAGGCGAAGCAGCTTCCCGACGGGAAAGGCAAACAGTACGACCATCACAGCGGCCGCTAAGCCGAAGACCAACTCCAGCGATATTGCCTCGCTCAGAGCCTGATACCGCCGCTGCAAGGTCTCGCCCGGCGCGCGACGAAGCCGATCGGAGAGCTTGAAGGGCCATCGTGCCCTGCGTCGGCGTTCGCTCCACTTGAACGAGCCGAACAGGACGACCATGTAGAGAGGCGTGGCCAGAATTATAAACACGAAGGGGTAAGGCATGGCTGGGTACGGATAATCCAGGGCAAACCTTTTGCCCTGAATGCAGGTGAGGTGCTGGTTGAGCCGGGCCTAACCCGGCCCGGTCTTTAAACAAGGATCGAGGCGGCTTGTCCAGGCGGCGGAATGTCGACGGCATTCGGCAATCCTCAGCGCTCCGGTTGCGTGACGCGGCGGAGCGGGTATGCTCCAGGAGCACCCGCATGAAACCCACCCAAAGCCTCCACGATCTGGGCCAGAGTCTCTGGCTCGACAACATCACCCGCGACCTGCTGGATTCCGGCACGCTCAAGCGCTACATCGACGAGTGGTCGGTGACCGGCCTGACGTCGAATCCGACCATCTTCGAGCAGGCGATCAGCCACAGCACCGCCTATGACGGCGCGCTCAGCGCGGGCCTTGCGCAGGGGAAGTCGGGCGAGGCGCTGTTCTTCGACGTCGCGCTCGACGACATCACGCGCGCCGCCGACCTGTTCCGTCCGGTGCACGACCGCACGAGTGGCGTGGACGGATGGGTGTCCCTCGAGGTCTCGCCGCTGCTCGCGCGCGACACGAAGACCACCCTGGCGGTGGCGAAGGAGCTGCACGCCCGCGCGGGGCGTCCCAACCTCTACATCAAGATCCCGGGCACGCCCGAGGGGCTCCCCGCGATCGAGGAGGCGATCTTCGCGGGTGTGCCGATCAACGTGACGCTCCTGTTCTCCTGCGACCACTACGTGGCCGCGGCCGAGGCGTATCATCGCGGCGTCGAGCGGCGCATCGCGGCGGGGCTGAATCCGAACGTCGCTTCGGTGGCCTCGCTGTTCATCAGTCGCTGGGACGCGGCTGTCGCGGCCAAGGTGCCCGCGGAACTGGCCAACAAGCTCGGCATCGCGGTCGGACAGAAGACGTATCAGGCCTACTGTGACCTGCTGGCGTCGGACCGCCTCAAGCGGATCGAAAACGCGGGTGGCCGGCCGCAGCGCCTGCTCTGGGCGAGCACGGGCACCAAGGATCCGAAGGCGTCGGACACCCTCTACATCCAGGCGCTGGCGGCGCCGCTCACAGTCAACACCATGCCCGAGAAGACGCTCAAGGCCTGGGCCGACCATGGGGCACTTTCCGGAAGCCTGCCCGCGGACGGCGCGGACAGCGCGGCGGTGCTTTCGTCGTTCGCGAAGGCGGGCATCGACCTGCAGGCCCTCGCCGCGAAGCTCCAGGACGACGGAGCGGCCGCGTTCGTGAAGTCCTGGAACGAGCTCATGGCGGTGATCGCCTCGAAGAGCTCGACGCTCAAGTAAGCGCGAGCCTCCGGCCCTGGCGCCACCCGTCCCGGGGCGCCTCGGCCGGGGACCGGGCGCCCGCAGGATTTGGGGCCCGGGCCAGAATCGGCCAAGGCGATCGTGTACGGGAACTTTCGCGACACGCGAAGGCGATCGTGGCACCGATGAAATCGGATCGGTGTCGAAGCGTCTCTGCTGACCATCATGAAGACGCGAATCCTCCTCCTTGCGGTCGCGTTGGCGACCACCGGTTTCGCGGAGACGACGCAGGCGCCGGCGGCGCCCGCGCAGATCGCCGCTTCCACATCCTACCAGGCCGATCCGGCCGCGATGCCGGTTCCGAACCAGACGGTTTATCTTCCGCAGCTTCCCTCGGCGGGCCAGCTGACGGCGGCCGCGGCGGCCCAGGGATTCACGGTCGACCGCATCGTGCAGACGCCCACCCGGATCACGGCGGTGTACCGCACGCCTGCCGGCCAGACCAACACCGTCGCGTACCTCATGCTCCCCGCGGCGGGCGCGCCGACCGCGCAGGTCGTCGTCCCGCAGGCTCCGGTCACCTCGACCGTCATCGTCACCCGGCCGGCCCCGGTGTATTATTACCGCGACTACGACGACGGCGGGTTCTGCGATCCCTGGCCCTGGTACGGCCCGGTCTCGGTCGGCTTCGGCTGGAACTGGGGCGGGCATTGGGGCGGCCACCGCGATTTCGACGACGACGGCTTCCACCGCTGGCGCCGTTGAACGGCCCGCGAAAGGAGACTGGACCATGAATCTGAAGCACGCAGGGGGATTTGAACCACAGAGGCACGGAGGACACAGAGAAGGCACCGAAGTCCCGAGATTTGGAAATCGGGAGATTCCCGCTCCCGCCCCCTGTCCACTGGTTTTCTCTGCGACCTCTGTGTCTCTGTGGATCCACTACAACTTTTGAAATGAAAACACTCGCAACGATCACGTCGGCCCTGGCGCTTTCCACGCTGCTCACCGGTTGCGTGGGCGTCGGACCCAACACGCAGGAAGGTGCGGTCACGGGCGGCACCCTCGGGGCGATCGCGGGAGCGATCATCGGGCACAACAGCCGCGGCGGCGACACGCTGGGCGGGGCGGTGCTCGGGGCGACCGCGGGCGCCATCGCGGGCGGCACGCTGGGCAACGCCCAGGACCAGCGAAATGGCACGCTTTACACGTCGGAGCCGGGCCCGAGGCGCGTCGTCGTGTCCGGGCCGCCGCCGCCGCCTTCCTCCTCGCCGACCGAGTATCCGGGTCGCTCGCCCGATCCCAGCGCGGTGTGGATCCCCGGCTACTGGGATTACACCGGCGCGGGCTACGTCTGGACGCCCGGGCGCTGGGAGGTCCCGCCCCCGATGGCCACCAGCTACATCGCGGCCCACTGGGAGACCCGGGGAAACGCCTACGTCTTTGTGCGCGGTTACTGGCGGTGACTCCTCATCCGCGCGCAACGGTCCCCGGCCCCGGGCCGGGGATCATCGGCCCGGCACGAGCTTGAGCCGTTCACCGATGGCCGCTCGGTAGCGGCCGTCGGCACCAGACTGGAGGCCGCGACCGGTTGAGGCATCGACGACGGACCAGCGCGAGGGATCGACGGTGAAGGCGATGGTCCGGCCGGCGAAATTTCCGGCGGGATCCTCGAAGCGGAAATCCACGCCCGCGCTGGACTCGATCGGCAGGCCGTCCGTCGAGCGCATGTGCAGGACGGGAAAGACGCGACCCTCCGTCGCGACGCGGAACAGGTTCCGGCCCGACTTGAAGTCGAACAGCTCGCGGATGTGCCCGTCGACTGCGACGTCGCGGGAAGGATTGGCGCCGAGCACGCGCTCGTTCTCGTAGTTGCCCAAAAGGAAGTCCATCGCCACGGCGCTCGACCAGGAGAAGCGGCGGTTGTTCTCGGCGGCGCCCGTGCGGGAGTCGTAGTATTCGGCCGGCACGCACGCGTACTGCGGATGGTCGCGCGTGAAGGCGGCCTGGTGCTCCATCATGTCGAGCAGACGGCGGGCCATCGACGACGCCTCGGGGCCGTAGCCGTATTTGTAGAGGCCCTTCACGACGATCCAGGCCTCGGGCATCCAGATGTTGCCGCGCCACAGGCCGCCCTCCTCGTTCTGGCGGGGCGGCTTCTGTTTGTAGTAACAGGGATCGTCGTAGGCGACGGTCGGCACCGGGAAGCGGCCGTTGAACTCCTTCGGGTTCAGAATGTGCTGCTCGATGACGCGACGAATTTTCGCCGGATCGCGGCAGACGTCGGTGAAGATCGGGTAGATGACGGAGCTGGTGAGCACGGTGTCGCGGAGCGAATGCTTGTAGGTGACGATCCAATACCCGCGCTTCTCATCCCACAGCGTGTCGATCGCCTTCACGTGGCGCTCGAACTGGCGCCGCCAGTGCTCCGCGTCGCGTTCCTTGCCGAGGATGCGCGCAAAGCGGCCGAGCACGACCGTGCCGTAGGCGAGTTGGGAGCTCGAGGCGGGGTCCTCGAGGAAGCGGTCGCGGGAAAAGTTCACCCAGTCGGTCCACCAGCTGTTCCATTGCCCCGGGATGTCGGTGGCCTCCTTGAAGAGAAGGTCGGCGCGTGGACCGTCGTCCCAGTTGTTGGGTGTGGCGCAGAGCAGGTTGTGGTCGATGTCGATCTTGGTGAGCCAGGTGCGGTAGTCGTTCTCGAGCAGCGGATACACCTTGGCGGCGAAGGCCCGCTCGCGGGCGCGGCCGGGAAGCCGCGAGTAGAGTTCCCACATGGACCAGAAAAAGTGGGGATCCATGATGATGCAGGGCGGCACGAGGATCGGCACGGCGTGGCCCTCGGCCCAGTCGGGATTGATGTCGAGGTAGCCGAGGAGATTCCAGCAGGCGTCGCTCTGGAAGAAGAGGTTGAAGGCGCCGCGGCCGGGGATCGAGGCGCTGTAGAGCACTTCGCCGTGTGCGCCGTCGCCCGCGTCGGCGGCGACCGGCTGGCCGGCGTTGCCGTCCTTGCCGGCGAAGGCCGACTCGGGCAGGCGCTCGAGGAGGATGCGGTTGGTGCGCAGGGCGAGCGCGGAGGCGTAGTAGAGGGTCCGGTCGTCGAGGCTCGGATTGTGGAGACGGGGAAGGCCCGCCAGGTAATCGTTCCAGTCCTTCCGCACCGCGGCGAGCACGCCGGGCGCACCGAGGCGGGACAGGCGCTCGCTCGCCCCGTCGGCGGCCTTCGCCGCAGCCTGGCCATCGGCGCCCGCGCCGAGATAGAACGCGAAGTCGCGCCGCCCGCCCGGCGGGAGGGTCAGGAGCCCGGCGCGGGCCAGGGCCGCACCGTTCGGCGCGGAGAGCCCGGGCTCCCAGGAGTCGCGCAGCGCGGTCCGCAGTTCGTCGCCCCGCGCGGAGCGCAGGTATCGGGGTAAAAATAACACGTTCAGGGCGCCCAGGGTGGAGCCGATCCGCAGGGCATCGGAGTAGTCCTTCGGGTCGCTCGATTTTCCGATGCGGCGGTTGCGCCAGGCGAGGCGGCCGTCCTCAGCGGACCCGGAGATCAGCCCCCCCGTCATGGCGTCGTAGTCGGAGCGGTCGGTCACAAGCAACGAAGGCGTGAGGCTCACCGCGGCGGCGCCGGTGTTTTCGACGGAGACCAGCACGGCAATCGTATTGAAGGCGGTGAATACGACGGTCGATTCGACGCGGAGCCCGTCCTCGGCGGTATGCGTGGTCCAGCCGTAGGGGTACCAGTCGACGCGGCAGGAACCCCGGGTGCCGTCGATGACACCGCCGGCGGGCGTCTGGAAAAACACGGCGACCTCGCCGACGTCCTGCGTGGTGTTGAAGCCCACCTGGTCGTAGGTGTGGTGGCGCAGCGAATTGATCCAGAAGCGGTTGATGCCTCCCGAGTAGGCGGCGTCGTACCAGGAGCCGAAATCGGAGAGCTCGCAGCCCATCTCGGGGCGCTGGTGGGCGTCGCCCTTGAAATCCTTCACGAGGAAGGTCTCGCGGTTGGCCATGAAGTCGACGAGGTCGTGGCGCTGGAGGGCGGCTTCGGCGGGGTCCGGAGTCGCAGCGGCATGTGACTGGGCGGCGGACAGAAACGCAAAGAAGGCGGCGAGGGCGGCCGGAATACGGAGCGTCGGTCGGAGTCTCATGGGGCGATGCGACGGTCGGACTGGGTGGTCAGTCGCACGTCGGGGAAAAAGCTACGCCGCGGCCAATCCGGAGCAACGCGGGCCGGCGTCGAATTTCCGCAACCGATAGGGCGGCGTCGGTTGGGAGCAATCCGGCCGCGCGCGGTGGTCGTGGCGGAGTCCACGCAGGCGCAGTTCGCGCTCGCGAAGCGACAGGGACTCACCGCAGGCGCCGCCGCGGTGTCATTTCACGCCATGCAACCATTCTCCGAACAGCTGCTTGCGGAGCTCCTCGCCGAGGTGACGCGGCCTCTGCCTGCGAACGACAATGCGTGGCCGGAGCTACCGATCGCAGAACCTCCACGCGGTCACTCCGTCTCCTTGTCTTCGATCTTCTTTTCGCGGGCCGACTCGTCCATCCGCTCGCGGGTCGCCTTCTCGACGCCACCTTCTGCCATTTGGTCAACATCGCTCAGTCCGTCCTCGTCCTCTCCTTCGCTTGGAGATTCCGGAAACTGGATCCCGGTCGATTCGGGGACGGCCTCCCAGCGTTCGGGCAATTGGATCGAGTCGAGAATCGCCTCCTGCCGGTCACCGTCGGATTCGCCCGTCAGTTCACGTTTCGCCTGCATGTAGTCGGACATAGAAACATCCGAGGCTTCACGCCCCTTGCCCGCCGCAATCTCACGAGCCCGCTCATGAGCCTGCTCGTGTGTCGGATGGGGGACCGCCCCGGGAGAGCGATCGTCGTGTGCGTCGGGTGCGTTTCTTTCCATGAGGGTGCGAGTATGCTCCCGCACACGAAATCCAAGGATGGGGTAAAACCCACGGTGCGAAAAAAACACCGCTGAAGCGTGGTCTCTGGGATCGTTCGGAGAGGCCGGCGCGACGGGTCATCCGCGGCGGGTCGTCGGAGCGAGTCGTGCGAGCAGGAGTTCGTCGAGGAAGCGGCCCCGGTGGCGCAGAGCCTCGGGTTCCCGGCCGTAGATCGAAAACCCAGCCTCCTCGTAGAGCGCGAGCGCGGGAGCATTTCCCTCGACGACGGCGACGCGGAGTTGACGGACGCCGTCAAGGCCCGATGCGGCGCACAGCGCACGCGCGACGAGCCTGCGGGCCACGCCCTGGCGCCGGTGCTCCGGGTGGACGTACAGGCCGACGATCGACGCTTTGTGATTCTCCTTCAGCCCGGGCGCCCTCAGCAGCGTGATCATGCCGACCAGCTCGCCGCCTGCGAACGCACCGAAGGTGGCCGCGGGGCCCGTCGGGGCGAGCCGCTCCTCGAAGAACGACAACGGCCGCGAAGCCTCCTCGCGGAAGGAGCGGCCGAAGGAGGCCGGACTCTGGCGCAGCCCGAGAAGGCGCAGGGCGCGGCTGGCGGAGGCATCGTTTGGCTTCAGGCGGCGGATCGTCATGACAGCACTGGGATGGCTGGGCTGATGCGAGGACAGCAGGTGCCCGTGGACTACAACGGCACACCGCTACCCAGGACGTCAACCGGCCTCGCGTCCCGCCATACCCACTCACCACGCCAGCGGCGGGCCGGCGCCCCGGTCAGCGGACGATCGGCCACCGCGCAGCCAGCACCCGAAGGATTTCCGCCGGCTCGAGACGGCGCGTGTAATCGGCGTCGACGAACGCGTGCACGATCGTCCCATCGCGATCGACCACGTAGGTGGCGGGCAGCGGAAGTTTGAAGGTGCGGTCCCCGTTGTAGGCCGGAATATCGAGACCGAAGCGCTCATAGATCGGCCTGAGCGCCTCGTGCAGGGTGAAGACGAGCCCAAGGCGCTCGGAGACGCGATTGCCGGAATCGCTCAATATATCGAAACTCGCGCCATTGTTCGCCGCGGTCTCCAGAGCCTTGTCCGGCAGCTCGGGCGCCATTCCCACGAGCAGTGCTCCGTGCCGCTCGATTTCAGGCTGAGCCGCCGCCAGCGCCTTCATCTCAAGGTTGCAGTACGGACACCAGCCGCCCCGGTAAATGCTGAGGACCACCGGGGCCTTCTTGAGATAGTCGGAGAACCGGCGCAGCACCCCGTGCTGATCGGGCAACTCGAAATCGGGCATCCGGTCTCCGACCCTCAGCGCCCGGTTCTCAATGCCCGAAGCCTTCAGCTCCTCGGTGCAGCGATTCATCAACGCGAGAATATCGGCCGGGACCCTCGCGTTCTTTCCGGCATCATATTCGGCAATGGCTTGTGTAAGATTATTCATTTTTGAGTGATCGTTCCAGAATAGCACGGCAACAGCGGTTCCGCAAAAAATATTTGAGCAGCCGCTCAATTAGTGACAGACCCAGTGCTTTCCACATGGGCAGACCCGTCGAATTTGAACGCGAGAAGGTCCTCGAGAAAGCGATGCACGCCTTCTGGGACTGCGGTTATGGCGACACGGGCGTGTCTCAGCTTTCGAAAGTGACCCGCCTGAAACCCGGCAGCCTCTACGGCGCGTTCGAGTCGAAGGAGGCGCTATTTCTCGAGGCGCTCGAGTCCTACGGCAAGGCCAGCGTAAAACAGGTGAAGGCCGCGCTGGCGGGTGGCCGGTCGCCGCTGGGCGCGATCCGGACGTATTTCATGGACCTCGCCGCCGAGGCTGCCGGACCGTATTCGAAACGCAGCTGCCTGCTGGTCAACACGGTGCTGGAACTTGCACGCAAGGAACCCAAGATCCAGGCCCACGTGAACCGTCAGTTCGAGGCGATCGAAGAGGTGCTGCGCGAGGCGTTGGTCCGGGCGAAGAAGGCCGGCGAGCTTCAGGCGGACGCGGAT
>JAJXYI010000606.1 GCA_021780625.1 bacterium
CCGCATCGCGCGCCTCGTCGGCGCGGGTGATGACGCGCACCTCCGCGCCCACCGCCTCGAGGGCCTTGGTGACGCTGCGAAGGTTGCAGATGCCGCTGTCGATGACCGCAATGGTGGACATGGAATGACAGAGTATTCGGGACCCGAGCCCAGTGTTTCAACCTAGATTACGCAGGCGGATTTGAACCACGGAGACACAGAGGACACGGAGAAGGGCAATTGCTGGGAAATCTCACGCCCTCCTGTGCCTCCGAGGGGAGCTCAAAATCCGCCCTCAAGTCAATTTCAGGCTCCGTGCCCATGCACTGACGACTCCCCAACCTATCAACCCCGGGCCGGGCGCGCGGTCACAGCGCGCCCTTGGTGCTGGGCAGCACGCCCGCGATGCGCGGATCGGCGCGGGTGGCCGCGTCCATGGCGCGCGCGAGGCCCTTGAAGATCGCCTCGGCCACGTGGTGCGGCTCCTCGCCGTATTCAAGCTTCACATGCAGGTTGCAGCCGAGCGCATTGGAAAACGCGCGGCTGAACTCCTTCACGAGGATCAAATTGAAATCCCTCACGTACATCGTCGGCGGCTCGACGTCGTACACCAGACAGGCGCGTCCGCTCAGGTCCACGACCACGCGCGCGAGCGCCTCGTCCATCGGTAGCAGGAAAAAGCCGTAGCGTACGATGCCGCGCTTGTCGCCGAGCGCCTGCCGGAACGCCTCGCCCAGAACCAGGCCGACGTCCTCGACGGTGTGGTGGTAGTCCACGGCCACGTCGCCCTTCGCCTTCACGGTCAGGTCGAACAGGCCGTGTTTCGCGAACAGGGTGAGCATGTGATCGAAGAACGGGATGCCCGTGTCGATCTTCGCCTCGCCGGTGCCGTCGACGGCAAGCGAAAGCACGATGTCGGTCTCCGCGGTCTTGCGCGAGACCGAGGCTAGGCGTTGGGAGCTGCTGCGTTTAGCCATGCGTCGAGGGTGCGGTTGAGGACGTCCATTTCGGCGTCGGTGCCGACGCTGATGCGCAGGAAGGAGGCGGTCAAGGCGTGGCTGGGGAAGTAACGGACCAAAACCCGGTTCGCGCACAGGAAATCGTACAACGCCTTCGCCACCGCAGGACCCGTCTCCCCGCGCGCCGAGCGGGGTTCCGTGAAGATGAAATTGGTCGCGCTCGGATACGTGAACCAGCCGCGGCGGCCGAGCCCGGCCACAAACGCGTCGCGGGTCGCCTTCACCCGAGCGATCACCCCGTCGTAGTAGGCGACGTCGCCCAGCGCCGCCACCGCCGCCGCCTGGGAGAGGCGGTTGACGTTGTAGCTGTCGCGCACCCGGTCCAGCAGGTCGATGAGCGTCGGATGGCCCAGCGCATAACCCACGCGCAGGCCGGCGAGCGCAAATGCCTTCGAAAGCGTGCGCACCACGAGCAGGCGCGGATAACGCGCCAGCAGCGGAATGGCGTCCTCCGAGGCAAAAGGCGCATAGGCTTCGTCCGCCACGAGCACGCCGCGGTACCCGGCGAGGATGCGCTCGAGGTCCGCGTTCGAGAAACCAACGCCGGTGGGCGCATTCGGCGAGGTCAGCAGAAAGGCGGGCGCCTGCGACGCGACGATCCGCTCCACCGGCAGGCGCATCGACCGGTCGAACGGCACGGTCTCCAAACGGCCGTCCTGGATTTCCACCAGCACCGGATAAAGCGAGTAGCTCGGGCTCGTCTGGCCGAGCGGCGCCGCGGACGAACAGAAGACGCGGACGATCAGGTTCAGGATGTCATCCGAGCCGTTCCCGACGCAGACGTTCTCCTCCTTCACGCCGTGGAGGCGCGCGACGGCGGCGCGTACCGGCTGACTCGTCGGGTTGGGATACAGGCGAAGCGAGGAGCCTTCCTCCCCTACCTCGCGGCGGATCGCCTCCGCCACGCGGGGACTCGGCGGATACGGGCACTCGTTGGTGTTCAGCTTCACCCAACCCGGCTCGATCGGCTGGAGGCCGGGCGTGTAGGCGTGGAGCTTCGAGACGTGCGGGAGGGCGAGGGAGCTGAGTGCGGAGTCAGACATGGCGTCAACGCGGTGTGCAGCCCTCCACGACGAAGGGTCGGCGCCCGGGAGGCAACCCGACAATTTTCACCCTAAATTCGACGATCGAGTGGAACAGGAGGCAACGAAGGGAACGAAGAACGAACCGCTGACCACAGAATTTGGAGCGTCGATTGATTCCCCGTTTGGGTGACTCGATCTTGGCTCGGCGATTTCGTGTAATCGCTTGGCTCGGCCTTCTTTGTTGTCTTCGTTTTCTTCTGTTAACTGCGTTCTTTGGGTTCACCGGACCCGCCGGGCCCGTCACTCGCAGCGGACCGCCACCGAGCGCCCATGCGCGTCGAGCTTCTCCATGCCCGCGAAAGCCGCCACGACGGGCGCCGCCTTGCGGACGCTCGCACGGTCGTATCGGATCAGGCTCGTGCGGCGCATGAAATCGGCGACGCGAAGGCCGCTGAAGAACCGTCCGGTGCGGCCGGTCGGCAGCACGTGGCTCGGACCGGCGACAAAATCGCCGAGCGCGGTGGGCGTGTAGTTTCCGACCATGATCGCACCGGCTGTGGTGATCCCGGAAAGCAGGCCCTTCACCGCCGAGTCCTTGACCAGCAGCTCGAGGTGTTCGGGCGCCACGTAGTTGGCGACCTCCGCGGCGCGCGCCAGGGAGGGAACCTCGATCGAAAGGAACCCGTGCTGCAGCGCATGGCGAAGCGGCTCTCCGCGGCTGAGGTGCTTGAGCTGCGTCTGCACTTCCTTGTGGATCTCATCGATCATCGCGCGGGAGGTGCTCACGAGATAAATCTTCTCCTTGCCCGAGCCGTGCTCGGCCTGCGCAAGCAGGTCCGCCGCAGCGAAGTCGGCGCGCGCCGTGTCGTCCGCGACGATCATCACCTCGCTGGGCCCCGGGAGGCCGGCGACGCCCGCCGTCCCAAACACCTGGCGCATCGCCTCGCATACGTAGGCGTTGCTCGGGCCGAAAATCTTGTCGACCGCCGGTATCGTCATCGTGCCGTAGGCCATCGCCCCGACGCCATACACGCCGCCCACGCGGTACACTTCGTCGACTCCGCAGAAATGGAAGGTCGCGAGCAGGATATCGGCCACGCGTCCGCTCGAATCGCAGGGTGTGAAAACCGCGATCTCCGGCACGCCCGCGATCTTCGCCAGCGTGATCGTCATCACCGCCGTCGAGGGCAGCGGCACCTGGCCGCGCGGCACGTTGATGCCCACGCGGCGCAGCGGGAAGTGCAGCTCGCCCACCTCTGCCCCGTGCGGATTGCGCCCGGTCCAGTTCTTGGGAAGGCTCTTCTCGTGGAAGGAGCGCACGCTGTCGATTGCTGCGAGGATCGCCTTCTTCTCGGCCGCACCGATGCGCTTGGCCGCGGCTGCGATGTCCTCCGGCTTCACGCGGAAATTGCGCGCGGCGAGCTTCGCGCCGTCGTACTTGGCCGCGTAGTACGCGATGGCCACATCGCCGCGCTCGCGGACATCGGCCAGGATCGCGGCCACCGAGTCGGTCATCTCCTTGGGAGCCAGCGCTCCGCGGCAGAAGGAGGCGAGGTCGTCTGAAAACGTCTTTGAGGAGGCGCTGAGGATTCGCATCGGGAAGCTGGAAATGGAGGGGGACGGGTTCAATCGAAGGTGGGCAACGGCACGCTGAACAGGCTCTCGGGCATCTCTTCGTTCAAGGTGACCTTGTCGAAATCCACGGTCATCCGGTACGTCCCGCCGCCCGGTTTCGGGGAGGTGGTGATGATGCGCTTCGCAAACTTCACCCCGTCCACCACGATCCTGC
>JAJXYI010000542.1 GCA_021780625.1 bacterium
GTCCCCGGTCTGCAGGCCGGCGATGGCCGCGGGGCCGTCGGGCTTCACGAAGTGGGCGATGACGCCCGTGGCGTTGGCGAAGGAGGTGCGCCGGGCGACCGCGTCGGAGAAGACGAAGGCGCGCGCAGTGAATCCGAGCCTTTCGAAGTAGCGGCGCGGAGCCTCGCGCTCGAGCGTTGGCGCGTCGGCCAGCGTCGTCTTGAGCTCGAGCCGCTGGCCGTTGCGCAGGACGGTCAGCTCGAGGGAATCCCCCGGGCGGTGGCGGTCGACCTCGCGCTCGATGTAGGAGGTGACGACGCGGTCCGGGCGGAAGCGAGGCAGGGTCTTGCCGTTGATCGCGACGATGATGTCGCGACTCTGCAGCCCGGCTTTCTGGGCGGGGCTGTTTTCCAGGACCTCGCTCACGACGGCGGCGGATTGGTTGTCGATATGCAGGAAGCGGGCGACGTCGGGGTCCACGGGTTCAAGCCCATAGGTGCCCAGCCAGGCGATGGGGCGTCCGAAGACGTTGGTGGGGATGCGCAGAAACTGGGGCAGGCATTCGGAAGCGACCAGGAACGCGCTGCTTTCCTCCACGTTGACGAGCATGAGCGGGAGGCCGGAGCGCTCATTGCGCGAGAACTCCACAAAACTCTGGCCGAAGGAGCTGAGCGCGATGCCGACGAAGTCGCCTGCGCGATTGAAGACGGGAAGCCCGGGCGAGGCGACCTCCTGCTGGGCGATCGCGGTGGGCTGCGGGAGATTGTTGATCAGCGAGACGTGGGAGGAGAGCAGGTAGGGGAGGAAGTCCTCGTCCTTGCCGCGTAGGGCGATGCCCCAGACGTGTTCGTCGAGTCCGGGCTCGGCGGGTTTGGTCGGCGAGAAATCGGTCACCGGGCGCAGGCGGGAGAGTTGGGAGGCTCCCGCCCGGACGAAATGCCAGCCCGACATGGGATCGAGGCCCAGGTAGGTGGCGGGCGCGCCGACCGCGTCTCCGGGCAGGAAAACCTTGAACGCCGTGAGCTGGCTGGGCGCGAAGCGCAGGTTGATCGCCATCGGCGGCAGCACGATCGTGCCCTGGTGGTCGACGACGGTGCCGTAGGACACCACCTCGCGGCGGTCCACCTCGGTCTTCACCGTGTATTCAACGGCGACCACGCAGGCGGTGCGCTCCTTCCAGAGCGTGGCGACCGACGGACTGGACGACGACGTGTCCGAGGCGGCGGCTGCAGGCGACGCGGCGAAGGCCAGCATCAACGGAGCGAGGAACAGGAGGGCGCGGAAGGGAGCCTTCATGGTTTCATGACATACAGCGACACGGTCCGGTCGCGTCGAGCTTCGACGAGCGTCGGTGCGGGTTTGCGCTCGTACCCGGCGTAAAGGGACTTCGCCACGGCGAGGGTGGTGATCGGCTTCTGGTCGATCGAGGTGATGATGTCGCCCCGGGCCAGACCGGCGACGTCGGCGGGGAAGCCAGGCTGGATGCCGATCACGAGCATGCCCACGTCGTTGGGAAGCTGGTTCTCCCGGGCATAGGTGCGGGAGACTTTGCGCACGCTCACGCCCCATTTCACAAATGCATATTCCTCGCCCACGCGACTCTCGAGGCGTTCGGTCACCAGCGACACGGTGCGGATCTCATTCCCGTGTTTCACTCGCAGCGTGAGCGTGGAGCCGACGGGGAGCGCGGCGATCCTCGCCTGGATCGGCGGGAGTTGTTCGGGGAAGCGGCCGTCCACCTTCACGCCGTCGATCGCGAGCACGATGTCGCCGCCGCGCACGCCCGCCTTCGCGGCCGGGGAGCCGACGTCGACGCTGTTGACCAGCACGCCGGTGTTGACCGACAGGTCGTAGAAGCGCTCAAGGTCCTGGAGCGCGCCGAAGACGAGCCCCGCGTAGCTTCGCGTGATCCGTCCGTGGGCGACGAGCCCCTGGGCCACGGCCTTGGCGACATTGCCGGGGATCGCGAACCCGAGATTGTCGGCGCCGATGTAGCCTCGGGAGTTGATTCCGATCACCTCGCCGTTCGAGAGCACCAGCGGCCCGCCGCTGTTTCCCGGGTTGATCGCCGCATCGGTCTGCAGCCACGTGTTGAAGGCGCCGGTCTCGTACCCGCGCACGGCGTAGTTGTCCTGAAAGTACCGGTCCTTGTTCGAGATGATGCCGCGGGTGACGGTGCGCGAAAGTCCGTGGGGCGTGCCGACCGCATAGACGTCTTCGCCGACGTAGAGCCGGTCGCTGTCGCCAAAGCGCGCGTGGGCGAAGGTCAGCTTGCGCCGGGCCACCTCGGCCGCGTCGAGCTTGAGCACGGCAAGGTCCGTCCAGTGGTCCCAGCCGACGAGGTGCGCGCTCACGCGCTCCAGGCTGGCGAGCGTGACGCTGATCTCGATCGCGCGCGGGCTCACGACGTGGGCGTTGGTCAGGATCAGGCCATCCTTCGAGATGATCACGCCGGAGCCGATGCTGTAGGAGTACTGCTGGGTCCCGGCCTCGTAGGCGACCTCGCGCACGTCGATGCGCACCACGGCGTCCATGAGCTGGCGGAACCCGCGCGACATCTCCGCGCGGGCGGAAGCGGCGAGGCCCGTGAGCAGTGCGAAGGCGGTCATCGCAACCCCGAGCCACTGACGGATCCGCCCGGTGGGAGGCATTGACGCTTTGGGGGAAAAGCTCACGCTGGCGGGTTTCACACGATGGCAACGCATTGCAAAGAATACGACTTTTCCGGGATCGAGCCGCATTGGCAATCGTTCTGGGAGAAAAATCGCACCTTCAGGGCCCCTGACGACCTGTCGAAACCGAAGTACTACGTGCTCGACATGTTCCCCTATCCGTCGGGCGCCGGCCTGCACATCGGGCACCCTGAGGGCTACACGGCCACGGACATCATCGCACGCTACAAGCGGGCACGCGGATTCAACGTCCTTCATCCGATCGGCTGGGATGCCTTTGGCCTGCCTGCGGAGCAGCATGCGGTGAAGACCGGGACCCACCCGGCCTCGAATACCCGCAACAACATCACCAACTTCACGCGCCAGATCAAGGCGCTCGGTTTCTCCTACGACTGGGAGCGCGAGATCGACACGACTGATCCGAAGTATTTCCAGTGGACCCAGTGGATTTTCCTGCAGCTGTTCCGCCGCGGCCTCGCCTATGTGGACGAGCGCCCCGTGTGGTGGTGTCCGGAGCTGCGCACGGTGCTGGCAAATGAGGAGGTCATCGACGGACGCAGCGAGGTGGGCGGATTCCCCGTGGAGCGCCGCAACCTGCGCCAGTGGGTCCTGCGCATCACGGCCTATGCCGACCGCCTGCTCGCGGACCTCAAGGACGTCGACTGGCCGGAGTCGACCAAGCGCATGCAGGAGGCCTGGATCGGACGCAGCGAAGGCGCCGAACTCGACTTTGACCTGGAGGGATTCTCCGGCTCGAAGCTGAAGGTGTTCACCACCCGCCCGGACACGCTGTTCGGCTGCACCTACATGGTCATGGCGCCCGAGCACCCGCTCGTCGACACGATCACCGCCCCCGCCCAGCGCGACGCCGTGGCCGCCTATCGCAAAAAGGCCGCGGCCAAGAGCGACCTGGAGCGCACCGATCTCGCCAAGGATAAGTCGGGCGTCTTCTCCGGGGCCTACGCAATCAACCCGATCAACGGTGCCCGCGTGCCTATCTGGATCGCCGACTACGTGCTCATGGGGTACGGCACCGGTGCGATCATGGCCGTGCCCGCACACGACGAACGCGACTACGAGTTCGCCGTCCAGTACTCGCTTCCGATCATCCAGGTCATCGCTCCCAAGGACGGCGCCGAGTGCACGCTGCCCTTCATCG
>JAJXYI010000016.1 GCA_021780625.1 bacterium
ACCTCCTGGCCGGAGTCTTTCCGGCGGTGGTCGGCGGGTATCCGTGAGAGCATGACCGAGTCGGCCCGCCGCGCGGCGGAGCGCCACGTTTTCTATCAGTACGTGTTCTTCGGGCAGTGGCGCCGGCTGCGTGCCTACGCGGCGGAGCGGGGCGTGGGGATCATCGGCGACGTGCCGATCTTCGTCGCCCTCGACAGCGCGGACACCTGGCAAAACACGGCGGTCTTCAAGCTCGATGCGCGCGGTCTGCCGAGCGTGGTGGCGGGGGTGCCGCCGGATTATTTCTCCGAGACCGGCCAGCTCTGGGGCAATCCCCTCTACGACTGGGAGCATCTCGCCCGCACAGGTTATGCGTGGTGGATCGACCGGCTGCGCGCGGCGTTCGAGCTGTACGACATCATCCGGCTGGACCACTTCCGAGGCTTCGACACCTATTGGGAGATTCCTGCGGGAGCCGCCGACGCCAGGGGCGGAGTGTGGCGGAAGGGGCCGGGCGTGGCGTTCTTCGAAGCGGTCCACCGGGCCTTGCCGAAGGCGCGGATCATCGCGGAGGATCTCGGCTACATCGGGCCCGATGTCGTGGCCTTGCGCAGGGCGGCCGGACTGCCCGGGATGAAGATCCTGCAGTTCGCCTACGGCCACGACGCGCACAACGCGAACCTGCCCCACATGTTCCCGCGCGAGAGCGTGGCGTACACGGGAACGCACGACAACCTGACGACCCGCGGATGGCTGGCGGCTCTTCCGCCGATGTATTCGGAGAAGATCGACGACTATTTCCAACTGGGCGGTTCCCGTTCGGCCTGGCCGGTCATCCGCGTCCTGCTTGCGACGGTGTCGCGCCTGGCGGTCATCCCGATCCAGGACCTGCTCGACCTGCCGGCCCATGCGACATTCAACCGTCCAGGCACCGCGGAGGGCAACTGGCAGTGGAGGTTCACGGACGGGCAGCTTGATTCGCTTCGGAACGAGAAGCTCGCGATGCTGAGGCATTGGATCACCCTTTACGACCGCACGGGCGACCGTGCACTGGTGGACTACAGCGAACCCATGGGGTCGTAAGCCCCGAACACTCCCGCCGGACATGCCTACCCCGCACCGCACCCTGTCGCTTCCCGCGATCTGGAACATGAGCTTTGGGTTCTTCGGAATCCAATTTGGCTTCGGCCTGCAGATGGCGAACATGAGCGCCATCTACCAATACCTCGGCGCCAGCGAATCGACGCTTCCGATCCTCTGGCTTGCGGCGCCGATGACGGGGCTGCTGTTGCAGCCGCTGATCGGTTACTACAGCGACCGGACTTGGACACGGCTCGGGCGTCGACGCCCCTACTTTTTGACGGGGGCGATCCTCGCGAGTGCGGCGCTGCTGGCGCTTCCGAACTCGTCGTCGCTTTGGATGGCGGCGGGACTGCTGTGGGTGCTCGACGCGTCGGTGAACATCAGCATGGAGCCCTTCCGGGCCTTCGTGGGCGACCTTCTGCCGCCCGAACAGCGACAG
Source organism: bacterium (assembly GCA_021780625.1). The sequence continues at coordinate 1,502 of JAJXYI010000016.1, forward strand.
ATGGGTTTCTCCATGCAGAGCCTGCTGATCGGCCTGGGCGCGGTGCTGTCGTCTGGCCTGCCGTGGCTGCTCGCCCACCTGGGTGTGGCGTCGCAGCCGGGCGAAGGGATTCCCCGCACGGTGCATCTGGCCTTCTACATCGGAGCTGCGGTCTTTCTCGCAAGCGTCGTCTACACGGTGGTGACCACGGGCGAGCATCCCCCGACGGAGGCACAGCAGCGCGAGTCGCACTCCGAGGGCACGTTGTCCGCGATCTTCAGGGGACTGCTCGAGATGCCACGCGCGATGCGGCGGCTGGCGGTGGTGCAGTTCTTCACCTGGCTCGGCCTGTTCTGCATGTGGCTTTATTTTACGCCGACGATTGCGCACACCGTTTTTGGCGGAACGCCGGGTTCACCGGCCTACGAGCGCGGCGTGGAGTGGGGCGGGGCCTGCTTTTCGGTCTACAATGGAGTGGCCGCCGTGGCTGCGTTTTTCCTGGTGGCGATGAGCAACCGCGGGTTCTCCACCCGTGGGCTGCACCGCTTCGGCTTGGTGTGCGCGGGCCTGGGGCTGCTGACGGTTATGGTCTGGCACCACCCCTGGCAGCTGATGATCTCGATGGTTGGCGTCGGCATCGGCTGGGCGACGATCCTGTCGATGCCCTATGCGCTGCTTGCGAACGCGATTCCGCCGGAGCGGATGGGGTTCTACATGGGCGTATTCAATTTCTTCATAGTCATCCCGCAGATCGTGGCCTCGCTCGGGCTGGGCCTGGTCGTGCACTGGGTGCTGAAGGACTCCTCGCTCCCGGTCATTGCCGGGGGCGGCGTGTGCATGCTGATCGCGGCGGTCGCCCTCTCGTGGGTGGACGACGTCACGGCGCACACGGCCGGCGCCGAGGCGCCGGCCAAGGCGTGAGGGAGGCGCTCAGGCCGACGTGACGGTCTCGGTGGGGCTTCGCTGCGGCACTCCGTGCGTGTAGTCCAGGCGGTCGAAGAAGACCGTCTTGGGCTGCGTCTCGGGCTTGTTCCTGCGCGCGTCGAGCTGCGCCCGGAACTCGAGCGGGGTGGTGCCCTTGTGCTGCTTGAAGACGCGGGCGAAGTAGGCGGGATCGGAGAAGCCGCTCGCGTAGGCGATCTCGGAGATGTTCAGCGAGGTGCCCTCGAGGGCGAGGATCGCTCCGTCGATGCGGATGCGCTGGATGTAGTGGATCAGCCGCTCCTTGGTCTCCACGTGGAAGAGGTGGGAGAGGTAGTCGGCCGAGCAGCCCAGCGCGTCGGCGATGTCCTGGACGCTGAGGTCCGGGTTGGAGAACTGTTCGCGCACGAGGCATTTTGCCTGGTAGACCTTGCCGATGTCGCTGTTGAGGCGGCCGGTGCCGGTCTCGACGATGTTTCGGAACATGCCGAGCAGGGCTATGAGCAGCCCTTTGAGCACCGCGTCGCGTGCGGGGCCCTGCATCGAGTAGGTCTGGGCGAGGCTGTTGCACAGCGTCACGAAGACGTCGAGGTTCGGCGCGTCGAAGAACTCGATCACCTCGATGTCGGGCCGGTGCGGCCGGGCCTCGTAGGCGAAATGGAGGCTGAGGGTGTTGTTGTAGAATCCGCCGACCAGGTTTCGAAACGGCTGCGTCGTGTCCGAATGGATGACCTCCCCGTGGGGCACGCCGGCGGGGATGACGCAGACCTCATCGGGGTTGAGCGAGAAGGTCTCCTTCGGAAACTGGAAGTCGGTGCGGCCGTGGAGTCCGAGGAAGAACTCGGGCCGGTAGTGGTAGTGCATTCCCCGGAGCTTCTGACCTGGTTTCACCTCGCGGGGGACGCGGATGCGAAGCCTTTCTTTCTCGGCGAGCTTGATTGCGCGGTCGAAAATCTGACGCATTTCGGCGCGGTTCTCGTAGCTCATCGAGGGAGCGGCGAAGATGGCCTTAGATTGGCCTTGGGAATTGTCCTGCGGCATGGGGTGACGCGGAACGTCGTGATTGACTGACATTGCGGGGGCAGGGTGGGCTATCCTTTGAAACGTTAGCCGCCGACTCAGGAAACACAAACGTGATGCGCCCCGATCCTAGGAATACTACAAGCATGTAAGGATTTTTCCGGACCCTGGCTGCGCGGGACTACTTAGCTTGAGTCGGACCGCGATCCCAAGGGCTGGGCGGATAAATCAGAGATAAAACCCAGACAGGTAGGATTTAACAGTATATAGACCGCCCTGTTGAGTGGATTTTCACCATGCCCCGGCAATAAAACACCCGGATGCGTCCGTTTGCAGCGCTCCGGGCGTGTAGTGAAACTTCAAGCACCATTAGCTGCCCGAATCGA
>JAJXYI010000422.1 GCA_021780625.1 bacterium
CTGATCGGCGGCTTCGGGCTGCTGGCGAAGATCTACGGCAATCATTTTCCGGCCTGGGTCGGCGTGAAGGTGGTGTGCTGGCTGGGCATTTCCGCGCTGTCGGGCCTGGCGTTTCGCCGTCGTGAGAAGGCGGGCCTCTGGGCAGCGCTCGCGGTGCTGTTCGTCGTGATCGCCGTGGCGATGGTGGTGTACAAGCCGACGTTCTGATCCGCGTGTTGCGGACGGCGCGGCCGATTATGCGCGTGCGCCCCTCGGGGAACGCCGCCACGCTGACCCGATGATTCCCGAGCTCGAAGCGTCGGTCCGGGGTGTGCTGTGCGGCCTGTGGGTCGATTCGGACGCGCGCGCCCACCTGTCGGTGGCCACGCCGGACGGCGGCCGTCGCGAGACGGTGGCGGGGTTCAGGCCTTTCGCCTGGATCCAGAGACCGGATACGGCGGTGGCAGTGGGCGGCCTCGAGATCGAGGACCTGAGGGGCGAGGGCGTGTTCACGCAGCTTGCGCACGCGGACCATCCCGACGTCCTGGACCTGCTCGAGGAAGCGATCGGCAAGGGGGCCTGCGACGAGATCCGGCCGCTGGAGAGCCAGTTCCTGCTTGAGAACCGGTGCCGACTGTATGCGGACCTGCATTTCGGCGAGCTGCGCCGTTGTCACTTCGACATCGAGACGCACTCCGAGGATGGCAGCTTCAGCGACGCCTCGCGGCCGGGCGACCGCGTGCTGGCGATCGGGCTGCGCCAGGGCGGAAAGGACCGGTTCCTGGTGCTGGACGCGTTCACCGACGAGGCGGAGCGGAGCCTGCTCGAGGCGTTCAACGCGGCGCTGGCGGAGCTGGATCCCGACGTGCTCGTGGGGCACAACCTCTTTCGCTTCGACCTGGACTACCTGCGCCAACGCGGAAAGCGGCTGGGGGTGCCCTGTGCGTGGGGCCGCTTCGGGCGGCGCGCGACATTCCGAAACAGCCGCGTGAAGGTGGCGGAGCGTTGGATCGATTTCCCGAGGTGCGACCTGCCGGGCCGCGCGGTCGTGGACACCTTTCTGCTCGCGCAGATCTACGACATCTCGAGCCGCGAGATCAGCTCGTTCGGGTTGAAGGACCTTGCGGTGCATTTTGGCGTGACGCCGGAGGACGGGGCGGGGCGGACCTACCTGGACGGGGCGGACATCGCGCGCACGTTTCACGACGACCGGGCGCGCTTCCTCGCGTACCTGGGCGACGACCTGCGCGAGACCCAGGGCATCTCGGACCTGCTCCTGCCGACGTATTTCGAGCAGACGAAGACGTTTCCGATCCTCCTGCAGGAGGCGACGCTGCGCGGCACCACGACGAAGATCGACCTGCTTTTCCTCGAGGAATATTACCACGCGAGGCATGCGTGTCCGGTGCCGCCCGCGATCGAGAGCTTCGAGGGCGGGTACACGCGGAGCTTCACGGAGGGGGTGTTCCGCGACGTGCTTCATTTCGACGTCGCCTCCCTGTATCCGAGCCTGCTCCTGGGCATCGGACGCAACCCCCGCAACGACCGGCTCGGGGTATTCATCCCGATGTTACGATCTCTGCGCGAGTACCGGCTGCGGTTCAAGCAGCTGGCGCGGACGGCGCCGGAGCCCGAGGTGCGGGCGGAGGCGCAGGCGCGGCAGGCGAGCTTCAAGATCCTGATCAACTCCTTCTACGGCTACCTCGGGTTCTCGGGTGCTCGCTTCGGCGACGGAGACCTCGCCGCGGAGGTGACCCGGAGGGGCCGGGAGCTGCTGCAGGCGCTGATTGACGAGTTCCAGGCGCAGGGCTGCACCGTGCTCGAGGCGGATACGGATGGCATCTATCTCTCGTCGGAGCGCTATTTCGGGACCCCGGACGCGCTGCTCGAGCTCGTGAAACCCGTGCTGCCCGACGGCATCGAGCTGGAATTCGACGGGCGGTATCCGGCGATGTTCTGTTACAAGGCGAAGAATTACGCGCTCTACGACGGGCAGAAGGTCATCCTGCGCGGCAGCGCGCTGCGCTCGCGCGGCATCGAGCCGTACCTGAAGCGTCTGACCGACTGCGCGATCATGAACCTGCTGGGCGCGACGACGGATTCTCCGCAGGACCTGCTGGCGGATTTCCGACGCCGGATCGCCGCGCGCGAGGCGCGGGTGGAGGAGCTTGCGAAGACGGAATCGCTGAGCATGGGCGCCGACGCCTACGAGAAGCACATAGCCGCGGGAGGAAAACCCCGGCGCGCCTCGGCCGAGGCCGCGCTGCTCATGAGCCCGCGTCCGAAGATGGGCGACCGCGTGAGCTACTACATCACCGCGAAGGCGAAAGGGAAGACCAGCGACTGGCAGCGCGCGCGACCGCTCGCGCTCCACGATCCCGCCGTCGCGCCGTATGATCCGACCTACTACCTCGACAAGCTCGACGACTGGGTCGAACGCTACGGCCCCTTCCTCGGCGTGAAGCCCGGGCACGATCAGGGCGAGTTCAAGCTCGAGTGAGGCGACTATCGTAGTTGAAGCACGGTGACGCAGGGGACACGCAGAACACCTCCTGACGATCACTCCGAAATTCCGAAGTGCGGGGCCAAGACCTCTGGGTGCGGGCGTTTCAGGTCGCCATTGTGCAACCCAGGGCAGTTTCTTCCAGGAGCCTGGTCAGCCTTCGTCGGCGAGGAAAATCCAGCGTTCGACGTCGATCCTGTGCTTCTTCAGGGCCTCGGCGTACTCGGTCTTGCTGACGAGGCTGTCGGGGGAATTCATCACCATCTGGATCTTCCCGCCTGGAAGATGCTGTTTCAGCAGGAGGACGCAGGCGTCGTAGTCGCGGCTGTCGTAGTCCACGCCGAGCACGCGGTAGGCCTCGTCGGTGCTCGCGGCCCGATGGGTTTCGGTGAGCATCCGGTCTGTCGCATACGCGCCAAAGCCGGCGCCGCGGCCGTCGTTGTGGAGGAGAAGCACCGCCCCGCTGCCGTAGGTGACAATGTGCTTCATGGTCTGCATGAACTTGTCGCGATTCTCGACGGTGCGCAGCGGGAAGCGGTTGAACAGGGACTCGCTCTGGATTCGCACCACGGGGATGTCGCTGGCGCAGGGCCGGCCGTGGGTCAGCACGACAAAGTCCTGGTTGGTGACGATGTCGTAGTACACGTGAACCCGGAACCAGTAGGGGGTGCTGAGAAGCTCGCCGATGGGATCCTGGGGATTGGCCTTGCGGAATGCGGCGAGGTGATCGGCGTTGACCCGGACCAGGAAGCGGTTGCCGCGGATGAGCTGGTAGCCTTGGACGAGCGGCTCCGGTCCCGCCATGTGCTGCTCGGCGCCGCGTTGTTTGAACAACTCGTTGAAGGTCTCTTCGCTCAGGAGGATGTCGTCGTCGACCGGTCGGACGGGAAGAAAATAGCTCGCCGCGTAGATGAAGCGCTGGGCGTTGGCGATGGCATGCGGACGGAAGGGGACCACGGGCTCCGGAGGCAGCGCCCGGCGGACGCGGCTGGCGGCGGGGCGGGTGAGGATGTGGCCGGCGGCTGCCTTCGACGTGAGGTAGGCCAGGTTGAAAGGCGACGGTTCAATCTCGAGCGTCTCGGTGCCCGCAATCGCGATCCCGAGGGAGCGAAGCGCCTCGACCTTGTCGGGATTGTTGGTGAGCACCACGAAGGGAGCGCGGATTCCCAGGAGCGTGCAGATGTGGGCGATGTTGTCGTATCGCCGATGGTCCTTCTCGAGGCCCATGGCCGCGTAGGCCTGGAAGGTCGAGACCTGGTCGAGCGAGGCCTGTACGAGCATGCGGTCCCGGGCCTTGCCGACGTAACCCACGCCGCGGCCT
>JAJXYI010000322.1 GCA_021780625.1 bacterium
CGTTCGTGCGGAGGCGACGCGGGCGCGAACCAGCAGCTCCGCCGGAGTGGCGTGGTAATGCCTGCGAATCAGTTCAAAGAGTCGGGACGAACCGAACCCGGACCGACTGACCAGCGCGCGCACGTCTGCGATGCGGCTTGGTGCAGCCCTCAACTCGCCGACCAGGGACTCGACCGATTCGAGCACCGGATCGGCGCCGCGGGCAAAATCGTCTGGATGACATTTTCGGCAGGGCCGGAGTCCCGCCTCGCGAGCCGCCTCGCAACTGGGAAAGAAGCGCACGTTGCGCCGGTGCGGTTTGCGCGCACGGCAGGACGGCAGGCAATAGATCCCGGTGGACAAAACTCCGAAGAAAAAGCGTCCGTCAAACGCGGCATCACTCGCGAGCACACGTTCGTACATTCGGTCTTCGGAAAGTCGGGTGGCCATGGGAGTCCGGGGGGCCAAACCCTCGCGCAGGAACGGGGTTGGTGCAACGGGCGATCGGTCAAAAGTGGCAGAGAGCAGTACCATGCTCGGAGCGTAACACGATTCCCCTGACACCGCGTCCGGTGGATTCCGGCGCAATTGCCGCGCGGGTTTCAGGCAAAAAAAGACCCCTCGATTCCGACAAATTCGGAAACGAGGGGCCAAAGAAACGTCGTTCAGAGTGGAGGCTTGGGCGCCACACCGAGCAGTCGGGCCATCAGGGGCTCCAGCGTCTCGGCGTAGACCTTGTAGCCGAGGGGCGAGGGATGGAGTTTGTCAGGGCCAAGGCCGAGGTAGGTATTGCCCTCGCGAGGAAAGTGCGAGCCGACGTCCAGGAAGAACACGGTTTTGCCGTTGTCGAAATGGCGAATCAGGGCGTTGACGGCATCGACGCGCGGAGCATCGCCGGGAGAAAATGCGCGCGGGAGTAGGCCCACGAGGATGGTCTTCACGCCAGGATAGAGCGACTGCTCCTTCTCGATCACGGCTTTCACCCCGGTTGCGATATCGGGCGCTGAATCGAAACCGATATTATTGGTGCCGATCATCACGACAGCGACCTTCGGTCGGAAGGCCTGGACCTTCCAGGTGTCGAGGCGCCAGAGTACGTTCTGGGTCTTGTCGCCGCCCGCGCCGAAATTCAGGGCGTGGCGGTCACCGTAGTAATAGTTCCACTCCTTCAATCCGACGCTGCTCCACATGTGGGTGATGGAGTCTCCGATGAAGATGACGTCGCAGCGTTTTCCTTGCATGTCCTTCAGCCGCTGGACGCAGCCTTCGTTCCATTCGGGGTGAGCCTTGAAATTTGAATCGCTCGGAATGACGGTGTCGGGCCTGGTGGCGGCGAACAGGACGCACTGGGCAGCGGCCGCGAGCGCCAGGAACATCAGACGGGGACGAAGGAATGATTTCACGATGGGTCTCATAAGGGGGACGCGACCTAAACACAGCGCCCCGGCTTTGTCTGTTCAAAAACCCGGGCCAACCCGAATCGGCATTGAAGCACGGGAGGGATGAATCCAACCTTCAGCCACACTCACACCCTGGCCCACTTCCCGTGCATATTCCCGACGGATTTCTCGACATGAAGACCTCGCTTCTGGCGGGCGCTATCGCGCTCCCCTGCGTGGCTGTCGCGTTACGTGACGTCGCACGCACGACCGGGCGCCGCTCCGCGCCCACACTGGGCGTGACTGCGGCCTTCGTCTTTGCGGCGCAGATGGTGAACTTTCCCGTCGCGGGAGGGACCTCGGGGCATCTGCTTGGTGGAGTCTTGTGCGCGGTATTGCTCGGGCCGTCGTCGGCCATCGTCGTCATGGCCTGCGTCCTGGCCGTCCAGACACTTCTCTTCGCCGACGGAGGCCTTGCGGCCTACGGTGCCAACCTCCTCAACATGGGGATTGTCGACACGATGGTCGGCTGGGCCGTCTATCGGATGGCGCTTCGACTGCTGCCGGCGGACCGCATGAAGGCGACGGTGACGGCGGCGGCATTCGGTGCGTGGTGCGGCACGGTGGCGGCGGCGACCGCGTGTGCAGGCGAACTGGCGCTTGCGGGCACCGCTCCGTGGAATCTCGCATTTCCGGCGATGGCCGGCGTGCACATGCTGATCGGCCTGGGCGAGGCGGCGATCACTGGAATCGCCCTCGGCGCGATCGGTCGCCTAAGACCGGAACTGCTCGAGCGGCGAGCTAGTGGGGCGAGCTTCGGCTACGTCGCGATCGCAGGGGCGGCGCTCGCCGTCTTTGTGGCGCCATTTGCCAGTTTCCTGCCCGACGGTCTCGAGTCGGTGGCGCACCGACTGGGATTTGCGGCCCGGGCGGGAAATCCAGCGGAGTGGTCGTTGTTTCCTGAATACCATCTGGCCGGACTAAGCCCGGGAGCGGCGGTGTTCGTCGCCGGAGCCGCCGGGGCGCTGGTGGCCTTCGGACTTTCCTGGCTACTCGCGAGACTCGTGACGCGCCGCGCCGCTGCCGCCGATGAGCACCATGAAACAGCGAAGAGTTGACCCGATGAGCAGGCAAACCCCGGGAGCGGAGGTCGGCCTTGCGGCGATGGCGGCCTATTCCATCGCCGTTCTCGCCATTCCCGCGGCACACCTGGCCTACGAGCTCATCCCCGCCGGCATCCTGCTTTTGGCGTGGATCCGCGTCGGCGGCGGAATCCGCTCCGCCCTAGCCCGCTTTCTCGCACTCGAGGTTCTCCTGGTCGGGTTCGGCATCGGCGCGGCGCTGCGCCCGGAAATGCGGGAACCGTTCCTGGTCGCAGTCGTGAAGAGCCACCTGTGCCTCGGGGCCGCAACCGTGCTCACCCGGGCGTATTCGGCGACGGATCTGCTTTCGGCGCTGCGCCGACTCGGGTGTCCCGCCCTTGCCGCGGACGTCATCGCACTGATGTGGCGCTACCTTCCGCTCATGCAGGAGGAATCGCGGCGCCTGCAGCGAGCGCGGGCGAGCCGGACCTTCGTGCCCGCGCGGCGGTTGAAGTGGCGCCTGCACGGCGACGTGGTGGCCCTCCTGTTTCTGCGCGGGCTGGCCCGGGCGGAACGCGTTTACATGGCGATGTCCTCAAGGGGGTGGAAATGACCCCCTCACTCTCGGTCAACTCGCTGTCCTACGCGTACCCGGACGGCACAAGGGCGCTCGCGGACGTGACCTTCGAGGTGGCCCCGGGCGAATGCGTCGGCCTGCTGGGTCCGAACGGCGCGGGAAAATCGACGCTGCTCCTGCACCTCAATGGATTGCTGCCTGCGCGTCCGCCGCGGACACCCTCCGTGCACGTCGATGGCCAGCCTGTTAACGACGAGAACCTGGCGATAATCAGGCGCCGTGTCGGATTTCTGTTCCAGGACCCCGACGACCAACTGGTGGCGCCGACCGTGTTCGACGACGTAGCCTTCGGTCCGGTCCAACTCGGAGTCACGGGACGGGCACTGGGTGAACGCGTCCAACAGTGCCTGGAGCAGGTGGGCCTTGCGGGGTTTGACCGACGGGAGCCCGGACGCCTCAGCCACGGGGAAAAGAAACGAGTGTGTCTGGCCGGCCTGCTGGCCTGCGATCCCGCCCTGCTCGTGCTCGACGAACCCACTGCGGGGCTCGACCCCCGCGGCCGCCGGGAGCTCAAGGATCTCCTGCGGAAATTGCCGGGCTCCAAGGTCATCGCCACCCACGACCTGGAACTCGCAGTCGAACTCTGCCAACGAGTGGTCCTGCTGGACGGCGGGCGGGTGGTGGCGTCGGGCGACGCCCGGACGCTGATGGCGGACGAGTCGCTGATGTTGGCGCACGGACTGGAAAAGCCGCACAGCCTGCTCCATCACCATCCTAACTCGTAAG
>JAJXYI010000646.1 GCA_021780625.1 bacterium
CAGCATCGATGAGCAGACGGCCACGACGATCGCCTCGGGGTACCTGGAGCAAATGCGCAACATGGACCTCGGGTCGCTATGCAATCTCGACACCAACGGCACGCCTCAGCTCGCCGCATCGTACACCATCCCCACTCTCTATCCGCAGCCCGACACCTCCACCGAGGCGACCCCGGATCCGCTTGCCACCTCGGTTGGCACTCCCCCCAACCCTTCGACGATCACTCCGGGAACCACGCCCTCGGGCGTTGTGGACAATTTGAAATCGTTCGACATGGCGAAGACCTACGGCAGCACAAATATCGGTTCGTCGGATACCAGCGATACGAGCGGTGGAGTCACTTTGAATGCCGTCACGGCGACAACCACCTGGCAGGCGCTTTGGCCGGGGGCGTTGAATTATCCGACCACGACGACTGGGACGACGTCTTCGACAACCACCAACCCAACGCCCACGACCACCACTCCGGGCATCAATGACCTGCACATGAACGTCTGGGTGTGGATCACCGATTTGTCTGGCACGAATGCAAATGCCACGAAGGTCTACGGCATCACGCTCTTCTATACGTGGCAGTACAAGGACGGGGCCCGGATCCGTTACGCGATGAACAGCCTTCGGACGATTCGTTCCGACGTGCCCACGTATTAAGCCATGAAGACCCAGCGCGGATTCACCCTGGTGGAAATCATGGTCGCGATGACCCTGCTGCTCATCGCGATGATGGGTATTCTGCTGGTTTTTGGCCAGGCGATGAACGTCTACTCCTACGAGCAGGGACGGATCATCGTGAACCAGGACATCCGCAAGCTCACCCAGCAGATGACGAGCGACGCGGTGTTCTCCAGTTACTTCCGCCTGTATCCGAGTTTCCAGGACCGCTCCAACAACGGATCGTACAACGGTTCCGCGGACGCTCCCGTCACGGATGGCGGCTCGGGCGACTTTCTGGTCTTCTTCACCGAGACGATCAACTCGGCGGGCAAACCCACGATCACCCAGATCGTGGCCTACTATCGGGATGCTCCCACGCCGACGACCGTGGGCGGCGTGCTGGTGTCGACTCCCGGGCCGGTGCGGCGCTACGCGATCTCGCTCTCCACGGGCATTGATCCCACGTCGGAGACCATGATCTCCATTCTCAATACCTATCTGCCCGTCACCAGCCAGTCCACCAACCCGATTGTCGTGCAGTTGGCCCAGGGTCTGTCGAACGGCAGTCTGTTCTACAATTTTTACAACCGCAGCATCATGGTGCGCGGCCAGGTTCAGGAAAATGGCAGCCTGTATCAGCGGGCGGCCAGCACCTACAACTTCACGATCTCCCCCCGCGGGTGACGCGATCCCCCTATTCTGCCATGAAATCGTCACGCGGGTCCGCCTTGGTCACCGTCATCATATTCGCCGGAGTGCTCATCATCCTGGCTGGCGCCGTGCTGCGGTGGTCGTTGACCGAGCGCCGGCTCAACAACCGCAGCGCCTACTGGATAGAGGCACGCTCTGCGGCGGAAGCCATGGCTGAATACGGCTTTGCCCAAGTGCGAAACCAGTTTGATGGGCAGGCGACGCCGCCCACGTTCCAACCCGGCTCTGGCAACGAGCTGGCCCTGCCCCCAACCTCGTTTTTCTCGGGGAGCCGGGTCGACACCACGACCTATTCCAGCAGCCACCCGACCGGCCTGGAGCTGATCGGCGGACCGGCCAATGTCGTGCCGGTATCGTCGATGTTCTACATCGATCCGAACGATCCCGCCAATCAGTACGATCCCATGAAGGGGCTGTGGATTTTGCGCCGGGACATTACCGTGCTCGCCAAAGCCTCCGTGCTTCCCCCCTCCGGGCAGGGTGCGCCGGTCACCGCCTACATCGCCGAGACCATTTCGGTGCGCGGGGCGCCTCTGTTCGCCCACGCCATCTTCTACGCGAAGGACGACCTTGAGATCTTTCCCGGGCCCCAGATGGACATCTACGGCCCGGTGCACGTGAACGGAAACATCTTCGTGAGCGGACAGAGCAGCTCGGCCGGATTGACCTTCCACGGAGCGGTCTCGGCGACCGGCGGTATTTTCCATGCGTGGTCCGATGTGAACGGCGCCTCCCATGGTGCCGGCAACGAAACGCTCGGTCAAAACCCCGTCAGATTCGTGTCCGCCGACGGCACGAGCGAAATCAACCTGAATCTCACGGGCAGCTCCACGGGTTGGATGGACAGCACGACGGGACTCGACAACGGCGTGAGTGGGCTTTCGAACCTCCAGGCACTTGTCACGCCTGCGGTTACCACCGCGTTCCGACAGAAGGCCGTGCAGGAATGGGGCGGGAACCTGCAAACCGGCGCGATGGGCGTGCAGACCTACAATCCGATCGCGTTCAACGAGGTCATCGGCACCGACTCCTCAGGCAATCCCGTCACCGCCGATCCCCATACCCTGATCGAACCCCCTGCGACGCCGTCAACGTCCGATCCCTATTACTCCGCCAAGGAGCAGATCGAGCAGCAGAAGTACTCCACCCAGGCCCAGCTGTATGTGCAGGTCACGCTTTCGAGTCCGACCCCCGGCACCCCTCCCACGGCGACCATTACGCTCTACGGCCCGAGTTCGAGCTCCACGGGAACGGGGCCCAACAATTACGTGGCTCTCACGGCCCCGGCGAACATGGGCGGCAGCGGCACACCGCTGGTGACGTTCCTCCCCTACGTGGCCACGCAGACCTCGGTCGGCAGCAAGGTGAGCAACGGCACTTACAAAGGGCAGTATCCGATCACGACTACGACTATCACCAGCGCCGGGGCTGGCACCAGCACGATCACGTATTCGAGCAGCCTCCCCGCCAAGGCCTCGGGCGGCACGATCAGCTCCGGCAGCAGCGACGTCTCCGTGAGCACCGGCATGTACGACCAGCGTCGACTGATGGGGGTCGACCTCGTCCAGATCGACATGACCGCCCTCAAGGCAGCCGTCGCCGACATGGTGAGCAACACGGCCGACGCAAACGCGATCACGAACCCCGACGGTTCCGTTTACACGAACTGGAACGGAGGCGTGTATGTGGAAGTCGACGACACGTCTGCACGGGGGAACACGAGCAACCAATCCGCCAGCGTGCGGCTTGTGGACGGTCAGGTAACATCGGGCACCAGCCTCATGCCCACCTACGGCGTGAACGGCAAGGGCCTCACCATCGCCACGAATGCGCCGCTCTACCTCAAGGGCAATTTCAACGCGGACGGAAACGTTTCCTCCTCCTCGGCGACGATGCCCGACGACGGGAACACGGGATCCGCCACCGACCCCAGTGTGGAGAGTCCAGTCTGCGTCGCGGCGGACGCGATCACGATCCTGTCATCCGCTTGGAACGACAAGATCTCGGCGGATACCGTCAAACCCAATCCAAGTTCCGACACGGAGATCGCCGCCGCATTCCTCACCGGGCTGGTGCCGACCAGCAACAGCGCGAGCAGCGGTGGCGCGCACAATTTTCCGCGTTTTCTCGAAAACGGCGGCACCGTGGCGATCCGCGGCTCGCTTGTGGCGATGTTCGAGAGCAAGATTGCAACCCAGCCCTGGTCGACGCGATTCTACGGTGCGCCAACCCGAATCTGGGGTTTTGATTCGGTCTTCCAGAACGGGACCTTCCCTCCCCTTACTCCGAAGGTGCAGTCGTTCCGCCGCTCGTCGTTCACGATGCTGAACGCCTCGCAATACTCGGCCGCCAAGGCCGCACTCTGGCCCTGAGTGCGGCGGTCGCGCTGGCGGCGGCGGGCCGACTCACTCCTTCCAGAGCT
>JAJXYI010000017.1 GCA_021780625.1 bacterium
CTCATCCAGCGAAAGCCCGCCGCTCGAAAGCGTCGCGTAGTTCAGGATGTCGTCGATCTGCTTGAGGATCGCCTGCCCGCTGCTCTCGATGATCCGCACGTACTCGATCTGCTCCGCATTCACCGGCGTCTCGCGCAGGAGCCCCGCAAATCCGATCACGCCGTTCATGGGCGTGCGCAGCTCGTGGCTCATCATCGCCAGGAAGTTCATCTTTGCCGTGTCAGCCACCTCAGCCAGTTCGCGGGCCTGGTTGAGCGTCTGCACCATGCTGCCGGTCTTGCGTGCAAGCTGCGCCACCTCGTCGTTTCCACCGAATTGAACGAGCGCATCGATCGCATCCGACTCGTCCAGCCGGCCCACGAGGTCGATCAACTTCTCAATCCGCCTCACATAGAATCGCTCGATCAGGATCCAGATGACCAACGACAGGATCAGCGTCGAAATCAGCATCACCGCGATCGTCAGCCGCATGCTGGTGATCTGCACCAGCCGGACCAGGCGTTCGCTTCGCACCTCGATCCCACCCTGGATCCGGCCCCGGTCGTCGCGCAGCGCCACCCGGGTCACCATCGTCGACTCGCCCTCGGGAGCCACCAGGCAGTCGGAATCCACCTGCCTCCCCCCGGGGAGCGTCGCCGCCATCTCGGACGCGTCGATGAATCCGCTGCGGATCGGCCCGAGGTCCGTGAGCTCGCTGACTGGCGGACGCGGCAGCCGCTCGCAGACGAACAGCACGCCGCCGACGCGCCCCTCCGAATAGGGGTGGTAGGGCGTTCTAGCATACACGATCATCCCCGCGGCCGTCGAGATCACACCGGCCCCGGATCCATTGCGTCCGCTGCCCCCCGCCCCGGCCACAGGGTTCAGGAAATCCACCGAAACATCCGTTCCCTGCTCGGGGTGCCAGGTCTTCACGGGCGTCCCAGCCCGATCGAAGACCACCACGAGCACTGGCTTGATCGCACCGGTGCCGCCAATGTCGCCGGCCCCGGCGACCGCCTCCCGTAGATCATCCCCAGTCGGCCCGCCAAAGTCCCTCCGCGTCGCCAGGTTCTCCGCAAGCTGGGTCAGCGCCTGCTCGCGGCGGTTCACCCGGTTCGCGATCTCATCGCCAATGCGCGCATAATAGGCAAACTCCGCGCTTTGGATCCGGGGCAGCACCACCCACCTCTGCGTGAATACGACCAGCCCTATGAAGAGGACCGCCGAGCCCACCAGGAAAACAAGCGCCTTCGCGCGCCAGTTCAGGTTGTTGATGAATTTCGATCTCGGTTTTTCCAGGGGCATGCGGAGCCAAGCTGATTCCTGCGTCGGTGAAGTGGATCGTTGGGTGCGTCGAAACGCTCAGCGGCTCCCTCGTCCGCGTCAACGCCTCAACGGACAAATCTGCGCTTCAGGTTTCACATCTGAACGATGTCCACTGACTGCGTCCGGCATCAGCCCATCCCTGGCCTTCGGGAATTCACCCCGCCGAAGCCGCCGCCAGCAGGGGCATCACTCGATCAGTTCCACCAGACGCGACACCGGGCCCGGTCTGCATTCGCCAAACGAATACGCCGACGCGACCCGCAGGGCGGCGGCCCGCCCCGCCTCCGGATCGCTGGCATGCACCCGCGCCAGCGGGCGCTTCGGATCAGCGCATTCGCCCACCTGCAACAGGTCCGACACGCCCACGGCCGGGTCAACGCTGTCCTCCGTACGCCGCCTTCCGGCGCCCAGCAGCAGCGTGGCCTCGGCGATCGCCCTGGCATCGACATCTGTCACCCAACCCGCTTTCCCCTGAGGTATTACGTCGATAACGTGGCGCGCCGTCGGCAGGATCGACGGATCCTCCACCACCCGGGGATCCCCACCCTGGGCCGCGACGATTTCCGCAAACTTCGCCCGGGCCTCCCCCCGCTCCACGACCTGTTCGAGACACCGCCGGGCGTCGGCCCGATCTCCCGCCACACCGGCAAGCATCAGCATCTCGACGCCCAGGGCATAGGTCACTTCCATGACATCCGCAGGGCCCCGCCCGTCGAGGCACTCGATTGTTTCGCGAACCTCCAGCGCATTGCCCACAGCCCTTCCCAGCGGCTGATCCATTGTCGTCAACAGCGCACGCGTCGGTTTTCCCATCGCCTTTGCCACGTCCACCATCGAGCGCGCCAGGGTTTGGGCATCCTCGTGGGTGCGCATGAACGCGCCTCGACCGAATTTAACATCCAGCACCAGCGCATCGATCCCCTCCGCCAGTTTCTTGCTGAGGATGCTGGCCGTGATCAACGCGATGCATTCCACCGTCGCAGTCACGTCCCGCAACGCGTACAGGCGCTTGTCGGCCGGCGCCAGATCCGAGGTCTGCCCAATCAACGCGGCTCCCACGCGTTCCACCTGGTCGCGATACTCGCCGAAGCTCAGCCCCACGCGAAATCCCGGAATGGACTCGAGTTTGTCGAGTGTGCCTCCCGTGTGCCCAAGGCCCCGCCCGCTGATCATGGGCACCGCCACTCCGCAGCTGGCGACCATCGCAGCCAGCGGCAACGATAGTTTGTCCCCGACTCCGCCGGTGGAATGTTTGTCCACCTTCGGCTTCGAGATCGAGCGAAGGTCTGCCACGGTCCCGGATCGCATCATCGCAGCCGTCAACGCCACTGTCTCCCCACGGCTCATGCCCCGGAGGAAAATCGCCATCAGCATCGCACTGAGCTGATAGTCGGCCCAGGAGCCGTCCGTCGCACCGCGTACGAACGCCACGATCTCCTCCTCCTTCAACTCGTGTCCGTCGCGCTTCCGCGCGATCACCTGCTGGGGAAACAACGTCTGCGCCAGATGCGTCATCCCCCGCTTCTGCACCACCCCCGAACAGGCCGCAATCTTCCGCTGCGGCCCGCACCCACTCGCTCAAGGCCACAGGTGACTGAACAGGTAGCGCATGCTGTGGTGCGCCGCCTCGCCCAGGATGCCAAAATAGGCCACCCCGGCCACCGCCACCAGATAGCCCAACACGACAATCATCCCATCGCGCTCGAGCAGGCCGCTCGCCACGAGCAGGATCACCCACGCCGGAAAGGTGTTCGTGAGCGGAATCGGAAGCGGCAACAGAAGCACGACCGCCGCAACGACGATTAGAAGCGCGTGAATCCGCACCGCTCCCGGCGCTGCAAAGACCCAGCTCCAACGCGGCCTCAGAGCCGACTCAAGCCACCGAATGATCCTCGCCGCCACACGGACGACTCGTGCCACAAATCCTGCCGGCACCTTCTTTTCGCGGAGCACCCGGGGCAGCCACGGCTCCGCACCCCAGGCGAGCTGACCCGCCAGCAGCGCTATCACGAAGCCGAACGGCGTCGACAACCCCACCAGCGGCAGTGGCGTCAGGAACGGCAACGCCAGGATCACAATCGTCACCAGGAACGCCTGCGACTCCAGCGCCGTGATCAGTTCCCACAGGCAGACCGCGCGCCCTGCAAAAAGGCGCTCGAGCGCGAGAATATGCTCGGATAACCTGAGCCCTGCGTCCCGCTTTCGGTTGGGTATCATTGCGCAACCTACATAGTGCCTGTTGCCGGGCTCATTGCGAGCCCGACCCGACCGCCTAGACACCCCGTCGGTTCCCCCACAGCTCGATGTGCAGGCGGTGCGCGTATCGGTACCCCCGGTCCTTGCACAACTCCACCAACCAGTTGGCGCGGCCCCGCATCACGTCCAGCGACCGAGCCTCCGGCATCAGGAGAACCTTGTGGGGCGGCACCCGGCCTCCAAGCCGCTTCAACATGCCCTCGATTTCCTCGAGATCCCCCGGC
>JAJXYI010000551.1 GCA_021780625.1 bacterium
GTCCCCGCGCTACGAGCTCGGCTGGCTGCGGGAGGGGGCCCGGCCGCGAGACCTCGCGACCTTGGCGCGCCTGCTCGACGACCTGGTCCGGCGCGGCGAGGTGAGCGTGGCGCCGGTGGAGCTGCGGGCGGGGTGACGGTCGCGCGCGGCGGGTGCGTCGGCGTCGGGCCGCCAGGTAAAGGATTGGCGTTCGGATCCGTCCAGTTTCCGGGGGGCAGGTCAAAACCACCGACACGGGGATTTTCAGGCCGCGTTTAGGAGTGGCCAAGGCCGCGGGCGGCCGGAGGAACTCGGCGGCGTAGCGCCGGCCTGGGGCACCGGTGTAGCAGCCCGTGGCATGGCATCTACCTAGGAGGCTTCACGCCTCCTTTACGCTTGATGCCGAATCCCACCCGGAAGATGTCGGGCATGTTCAGGCGGTCGTCTTCGGTGCGGTAAAGCACCGCGAGTTCCACAAGATCATCGATGAGGACCTCCTTTGTCCCGCTCCGATTCGGGTCAGTCGTGAACCTGCGCGGAGGAAGCTTGGTCGCGGCTCGGACCTCATCGATCTCCTTCTTCGTCCACCGTTCAAGCAGCTCTTCCGGCTTACCCGGGACTGACAAGCCGCGTGCAGCCTCAAGGAGCGGTTGCACCCATGGGTAGTCCTCCTTGATCTCCCCGATCCGAATCGCGGAGGCGCTGGCCACGCCCTGCTGAATGCCTTCGAAGTGCAGCGGGTATGGGTGGTTTCCGAACGTCTCGTCCGTTACGACGGCAGCCCGCTTGAAGGTCAGAAGGAAGCTGCGTGGGCTCACACGACCAACCGCGTCCGCGAGATGCGTCGGCACCCACGTATACGTGAACCCTCGCTTGTGGCTTCTTCCCATCCACGCGCCAGCGATCTCTTCCACAACGCTGCGCAGAGCCTTGTCGCCCCGGATGATCTCTCTAGGGACTGCGTAAACGCCCTCACGCGGCTGCCACGACACACCCGTAGCCTTCGCTGCTTGTTTGCGGAACCTGGAGCCGACGACTTCGTCGTTGCCCAAGTACGTGAGAATGAGCGCGTATAGGTCGGCTGTGCGCCACTCAAGCTCCACTTTCGCGTGCTGCAGCTTCGAGCTGTCCGGGAACTTCCAGATCCCAGCGTCCTCCTCCATGTCGGGACGCAGGAAGAACTTCAGCCTTACTGCTCGCCGGGCTCTACACGCGAGCCCGAACCGGAGAGCTCCTGCGAGTAGCTTTCGAACAACTCCCCAGTCTTCTGAGAGCCGATCCAGCGCGTCAAAGACGACGAGGAGCACTCTCCCTTGTGCAGCGAGAGCAGCATCACACTGCGACAGCAACTCGTCCGCCAGTTGCGGATTATCGGAGCACCAACGCGCCATCGTGAGCCAGTCGTCGCATTCGTTCTTCTCCTTCAACAGGCGCTTCAGGTCCGTGACGTCAAGGGCATGCCGAACGACCACCCATTTCCAGAGCGCGACCGCGTCGATCTTCTCATCGACCATCGCCTTCAGCACCGGCGCGCTAGGAAAGCTGGTGGTGCTTTCGTCCAGACCAAAGCCGACCCTGACGATCGCCTTGCTAAGAACTGAACTATTGGCGAGACCGGCCACGAACTGACGATGCTCATCGCTGTTTAGAACAGCCGTCCAGAGGCTCTTCCCCGCTCCGCGCATGCCGACAACGACGCTCGCGTCGAGACTAAGAGCCTTCTGGTGCCCGAGCGGTACGTACACGCTGGCCAGCGGTGGCGGGTGGAGGCTTTCCTGCGCCGCAACATCTGGAAGCCGGCTCAGGGCCTCGCGAACTTCAGCAGCATCGAACATCGAAGTCTTCACGCGGTAACTCCCGGCGGCCCAGCTCGCGGCGCAAGCCTCTCTGTCGCATCGCCCAGGAACGGCCCGAAGGCGAGCTCCACGAAACTCCATTCCGGGCGCGCGGCAGCATCGACGAGGTTCATCGACCTCACGCGCGGATCAAAGGGGATGAGCAACGGGTAGTGCGGAGCTGAGTCTTCATCGCGTTCGAACGTTTCGTTGGACGCAGCCGCTTCATCGTAAAACTCAGTCCAGGTGGAATAGGAGCGATCAACCCAGGACGCGGTGGCTGCCTGCGTGGGCTCAAGTTGCGCGGCCACCATCTTGAGACGCCACCTGAGGTCGTGGTCCGGCATCCCGAATTCGACTCCGCGAGCCATCTTGAGGTGACTGAACAGTCGCGTGTACGCCTCCCAGGTCTGTGGCTCATCCTTCGCAAACAAGAACACCTCGGCCCCAAGCTGTGTCACCGCAGCAGATCCGATGTCGTGCAAACCGGCGCGGGCATCCAGAAGCAATACGTCCGGCGGCTCAAGCAACTCTGTCGCCGCGGCGACGAGGGCCTGCAGCCTTTCTGTAAGGCCGTTTATCTTGCCGGTAGCGTCGAGCACCGGTGTGTAAGCGCGACCAACTTTCGCCACGTAGTCACGCGTCCGGCGGCCCACGGCAGGGATCACGCGGATCGTTCCATCGACAGCTTCGGCTATTGGTGCGACAGCTAGTGACTGTTGCAGGAGACCGGGGTCGGCCTGCCCCGCCATGGATTCAACGCACCAGTCGACTACACCGTAGTCCGGCAAGTCCGACAGAAGCATCGAGCCGATCCCGGGTGCCTCGAGATCGAGGTCAGCCACAAGAACCGAGCGGCCTTTGCGTGCCAAGTGCCATGCAAGGACCGCGAGCGCTGTGCTTCTGCCAACACCCCCCTTGATGCTGAATGCAGTAGCGGTTGGGAGTGGGGCCTCCACCCATGCCGGTTTCCTGAGCCAGTCCTGATTCGTCAGCAGTCGATCGACGAGCCAAACCCGTTCAAAGCTAGGTAGGCGGATGCGGTCGGGCGAATCGATCACGTCCTCTGGCGCGATGAGGTCGCTCTTACGCAGCAAGACCTGCGCTGCGCCCCCGCCGTATGGACCCAGCGCCGCTGTGAGCTTCGCTGCCATCGGGTCCCACGCATCTGCACGAAGCGCGTCGTCGGTCAGCACGATCGTCAAGACGCCCGTGGCGTCCCTCACGATCGTCACATCGCCAGTCTTCCCCACATCCCCGAGTGCCGCGACAGCGGCGTCAACGGCATCGTCGAATCGGACCATCACTAGCTCCGCCGCCTGCCCAACAGGGATACTGCGCCCAACACTCGTTTCGCCGCCTCTCGATGCCTGAGCATTACCGCCAGTTCCGTCGCTGTGTCGGCTTCGTAGCGTTGATCGACGCTCCAGTCACTGAACTGATTCCCTGGCTTAAGAACGGAGACTAGGTTGGGAAACCGCTTGTGCAGGACCCCCTGCAGCGGAACACGGGCCCAAAGGACGTCGACATGCTCCCGGTAATGCTTCGGCAGCGTGCCTTCCTTTGCGAACGCAGGTAACTGCAGGAGAGCCGCCTTGATCGCGCACTCCGCGGCGATGCCGAACAGTTGGTCTGCGTTCGGCAACCGCTTGTCCGCCTCAAGAAACACCGCGTCGTGCCAGTGCCTGAGGGCAGCATCGGGAAAGGCTTCGGGCATCGCTGGCCTAGGGCATGAGTGAGTCGCGCAGCCACTTCCAAGTGGCCTCAGAAGGTTCTCGAAGTTCGATGGTCGGGTGAGGCGTTCCGCCTGTCAACTTAACAACTTAGCTCGTGCGGAAGGGAGGCCGCGGCTCCCGCGAATGCCGGGGTCGGGGACGAGTTCATCCGTAGTCATCCGTAGTCGTTGACGAGCGCGGACCGGCCCCCTGCCGTGACGCTTCGGGCTCGCCGCGGCGGAACGGCGCGGCC
>JAJXYI010000613.1 GCA_021780625.1 bacterium
CCGATCTCGGCCATGATTCGTATCGACATGTCCGAATACATGGAAAAACACGCCGTCTCCCGCCTCATCGGAGCCCCCCCCGGCTACGTCGGCTACGACGAGGGCGGCCAGCTCACCGAGGCCGTCCGCCGCAAGCCCTACTCCGTCGTCCTCTTCGACGAGGTCGAGAAGGCCCATCCGGATGTGTTCAACGTGCTCCTCCAGGTGCTCGACGACGGCCGCATCACCGACGCCCAGGGCCGCACCGTGGACTTCAAAAACACGGTCATCATCATGACCTCCAATCTCGGCTCCCGCCACCTGCTCGAGGGCGTCACCGGCGACTCCATTCCCGAATCGGTCCGCGAGAGCGTGATGAGCGAGCTGCGCCACAGCTTCCGTCCCGAGTTTCTCAACCGCATCGACGAGACCATCCTCTTCAAGCCGCTCACGCTCGAGGAAATCACCCAGATCGTCGACCTCCTGCTCGCCGACCTCAACACCCGCCTCGTCGACCGGCGCGTGTCCGTGAAGCTCGATGCCAAGGCCCGCGAGTGGGCCGCCGAGAAGGGTTACGATCCCGTCTTCGGCGCCCGTCCTCTCAAGCGTTTCCTGCAGCGCCACCTGGAGACCCGCCTCGCCCGCGGCCTGCTCTCCGGCGAGATCGCCAGCGACAGCGAGGTCGCCTTCACTGTGCGCAAGGGCGATCTCGTTCCCGTCTGATCCGCGACAGCCGGCTTGGTTTTTCTCTCGAACCGTCGAGTCACGACCTCAGGTCGCAGCCCCGCCGTTCGATGTGGAGTGCGGTCCCGCGCCTGCGGGACCGCTTTCGACGCGGGGTTCCACCCCTCGCGCCACCAGACAGCGACGACAACCGCGGTCGTTGTGACGCACTCCGGCGACGCGCGGCACGGCACGGCGCTGAGGGTTGGCCGGGAGGTGTCCGACTTCGCTTTCAGCTACGCCGTGACGCCTTTCCGATTCGGAAAGGCCGAGCCTCCCGCGCAAAGCGAAGTGGATCTTCGCACTCCCTGTCGAACCACGAAGGACAGAGGCCAGATATCAGAGGTCAGTGTCACCTCGACGTCAGTTCCGGCGACAAAAAGCTCCGCCTCCCTCCCTCGGAAGTTCGACCCATGGTCGGCGGGTGGGTAGTTTCGCGGACCCTTCCATGACGCAACCTTTCTTGCCGTTCCGATAGTTCGAGGGCTAGCTTTTTGGCCCGCAGCCACTCCGAAACCCCGCATGAGCTTACCCAGGCCGCAATCTCTCCTCCGAATCCTCTATCTTGAGGACGACCCAGTCGCCGTCGAAATGGTCAGATCGCTTCTCGCCGAAGAAAAAATCGCCTGCGAACTCCTGCATGTCGACGATCACTCCGGCTACGAACAGGCCCTGCGTGCCGGCGGCTTCGACCTCATCCTCTCCGATTTCAATCTTCCCAGCATCGACGGCTTCGAGGCTCTCCGCCTGCGCGAACAGTCCTCCCCCTCAACCCCTTTCATCGTAATCTCCGGCGCTCTCGGGGAACACACCGCCGTCGACACCCTCAAGAGGGGCGCGACCGATTTCGTGCTCAAGGACTCCCTCATGCGCCTGCCCTCCGCCGTGCGGCGCGCCCTGTCCGAGTCCCGCGAGCACGACAGGCGTCTGCTCGCAGAGGAGGCGCTCAAACGCAGCGAGGAACGTTTCCGCAGGCTGGCCGAAAACGCCTCCGATATCATCGTCCGCTACACCTGCCGCCCGTCTCCGGCCGTCGAATACATCAACAGCGCCATCCAGGCCATCACCGGCTACCACCCGGAGGACTTCTACCATGACCCCGGCCTGTGCCTCTCCGTCATCCACCCCGACGACCGCCCCGTGCTCGAGCGGCGCCTGGCCCAGCCCGCCGTCTCCCCCGACTCCTTCGTGTTGCGCTGGTGCGGACGCGACGGCCATGTCGCCCATATCGAGCAGCGGCTCACTCCCGTCTTCGACAAGACCGGCGGCGTCGTCGCCGTCGAGGGCATCGGCCGCGATATCACCGACCGCATCCTCGCCGAGGAGCAGATCCGCCTCCTCTCCGAGGCCATCGCCCAAAGCCCCGTCGGCATCGTGATCGTCGAACCCGACGACACCCTCGTCTTCGCCAACCGCCACCTCTGCGAACTCTCCGGCTACTCGCCGATAGAACTCCACGGCCGCAGCACCCGCCTGCTTTTCGCCGACAACGTCGCGGTCGAAGCCCTCAAGGAGATGGATCAACGCCGCTCCGAGGGGCTCCCCTGGAACGGAGAACTCGTCCTGCGCGCCAAGGACGGCACCACCCGCCAGATCCGCGCCATGATCGCTCCATTGCGCGCCCCCGACGGCAGCGTGCGCCACTTCCTCGGCGTGCTCGAGGACATCTCCCTGTGGAAATCCGAGCAGCAGCGCCGCCGCGACCTCGAGACCCAGCTGTTCCAGGCCCAGAAGATGGAGGCCATCGGCGCGCTCGCCGGAGGCATCGCCCACGATTTCAACAATATCCTCACCGCCATCATCGGCTTCGCCGAGCTCCTAGGCCAGTCACCCCGCCGCGACCCGGAGGACGAGGTCCTCATTCGCCACGTTCTGACCGCCAGCCGCCGCGCCAAGGACCTCGTCGCACAGATCCTCTCGTTCAGCCGCATCCAGGAACAGTCCCAGGTCGTCGTCAACCTCAGTCACGTCGCCGCCGAGGCCCTCCGACTCCTGCGCGCCTCCCTTCCCACCACGATAGAAATCCACCGGAGTTTCGAAAACGCCCTCGTGCTGGCCAATCCGACCCAGATCCATCAGGTCGTCCTCAATCTCTGCACCAACGCCGAGCATGCCATGCGCGGCCGCCCCGGCAGGCTCAGCATCTCCGTAAAAGTGGTCAACGCCTCCAACGGCTCCCTTCCCCGTGACCTGCCTCCCGGCGATTACGCCTGCCTCTCCATCGAGGATACCGGTCACGGCATGGACGCCGCCACCAAGGCACGCATGTTCGAGCGCTTCTTCACCACCAAAAAGCCCGGCGAAGGCACCGGGCTGGGTTTGTCCGTCGTCCAGTCGATCGTGAAAAACCACAGCGGTGTGATCACCGTCGACAGCAGCGTCGGCGTCGGCACCCGCTTCGACGTGTTCCTTCCCCTCGCCCAGGTGTGTGCCATCGGCGCCGAGGTCCGTCCCGCCGCCGTAATCAAGGGGCACGGCCAGACGATCTTCGTCGTCGACGACGAAATCTCCATCCTCACCTTCCTCGGTCTTCGTCTTGAGCGCATGGGCTTCAAGGTGCGCCGCTTCAACGACCCGCTCGATGTGATCAACGCCATCGCCCACCTGGGCCAGCAGCCGGATCTCATCATCACCGATCAGACCATGCCCGGGCTCACCGGCATCAACCTCATTCGCCGCCTGCGCTCGGCCGGCTGCCAGACACCCGTCATCCTGAGCAGCGGCTACGGCGGGAGTCACAACGAAGAATCCCTCTCCTCACTGGGCGAAGTCACGACCATCGCCAAACCCTTCACCGGTGAAACCCTCGCCCAAGCCCTGTCTTCCGTTTTCCGGCTCTGATTGCCGCCTTGGGAAGGCAATCCAAGACAGGTTTTTAACAGGGATGAAGGGGATCGAGGGGATGGGGACTCAAGACATCGGTGAACAGAACGAAACGAAGGCAACGGAGCGCTTGGAGTCGAATCAGGTCAGGGTTGGCACGATTGAGGGATTTAGCCCCCATCCATCAAACCATTGCTCTTCCCGTCGGCCTCTCCGGCCAAACATTTCTTCGTTACCTTCTGTTCGATCCATCC
>JAJXYI010000460.1 GCA_021780625.1 bacterium
CAGGCGCGCAAACTGCTCGACGGGTTCGCGCGCAACCCCTCGTTCGACATCGACGACCGCTGGCAAGCCGAGTGGAACCTCGCGCGCTCGCTCGAGGCCGCGGGCCGCCAGGCCGACGCGCTGTCTCGCGTGGCTGCGCTGCTGGCGCCCGGCGCCCCGCTGCCCAACGACGCTTCCCTGCGCGCCCGGATGGCCTGGCTGCGCGCCCGCCTCTCGCTGGACGCGGGCAAACCCGCGGAGGCGTTCAAGCTCGCCTCAGGTCTGGTCCCGGGCCTCGAGGGCATCGCGCCCGACCTGAAGAGCACGATCGCTAGCTCGGCGGCCCTCATCGCAGCCCAGGCCGAATTTGCGCTGAACCGCCCCGACGACGCCCTCGCCGCGCTCAAGAAGCTCCGCGCCGATTTCCCCCACAGCGACGCGGCGGTGTATTCGATGATCGCCGAGGCCGACTACTTCCTTTCCAAGGACCGCTCGGTCGACGCGCAGCAGCGCCTCGTCCAGCTGGCCGACGAGTACAAGGACAGCCCCTACGCCCCCTACGCGCTGTACCGCGCCGCGCTGCTCGCCGAGCGCCGGGGCCAGGACGCCAGCTTTCAGGACGCCAACCGCCTCATCGAGCAGCTCGTCAGCCGCTACCCGACCAGCGACCTCGTCTTCTACGCCCGGCTGAAGCAGGGCGACCTGTTGCGGAAGCTCAACGAGTTCGACCTGGCCCAGCGCGCCTACGAGTATCTCGTTCGCAATTATCCGCAGCACCGGGACATTCCCGCCGTCCTGCTCTCCCTGGCGGACTGCCATGCCGCCCAGGCCGGCACCAACCCCGAGCATGCCGCCCGGGCCCTCGAGATCTACGAGGGCCTCATCTCCCGACCCGACGCGAGCGCCGACATGCGGGTCGAGGCCGGCTACAAGCTCGGCGCGGCGTATCGGCGCCGCGGAGACCTCAAGCGCGCAACCGAGGTGTGGTGGCAGGACGTCGTGAGCGCCTTCCTCGTCAACCC
This sequence comes from bacterium, assembly GCA_021780625.1. Next base: position 1,002 of record JAJXYI010000460.1, read on the forward strand.
CGCCCACGCGGCCTCCCTCGGCGCACGCGGGCGTTCCTGGATGGCCCGCACGCTCTTCGACCTCGCCGACCTGCTCGAGCGGCAGGGCAAGCCCGATGAGGCCCGCCGTGCGCTCACGCTCGTGATCAACTCCAAGCTCAGCACCGCATCGGTCGAACTGGCCCGCGCCAAGATCGCCCAGGCGTCCGGCAACCCCAGGCCCTGAGCCCTCCCCTTATCAGACCATGTCACTCCTCAGCTTCAATGTCATGACACGTGGCGGCCCCATGATGTGGGTGCTCCTCGCCCTGGGAGCCACGGCGCTCGTGTTCTTCATCGAGCGAACGCTGTTCCTCCATCGCGGCCAGATCTCCGCCAAGGCCTTCGTGGACGGCATCAAGAACATCCTCGCCAAGCGCAGGATCGTCGAGGCCCTCACCGTGTGCGAGGAGACCCCCGGCCCGGTCGCCGCCGTCGTGAAGGCGGCGCTTCTGCACGCGCACGAGGACGAGGCGCGGATGCGTTTTGCGGTCCAGGAGGCCGCAATTGTTGAGATCCCCTCCCTCGACCGCCGACTGGGCTCGATCGCGGCCATCGCGCAGGTGGCGCCCCTGGTGGGCTTGCTCGGCACTCTCCTCGGGTTCATCACCACCTTTGCGGCCTTCGAGCGCGACTACGCCACGGCGAGCGCCCTTGCCCGGGGGATGTGGATGGCACTGCTCAGCACGGCCGGCAGCCTGATGCTCGCGATCCCGACCCGGCTCGCCCACCATTTCCTCGCCAGCCGCGTGCGCGCGATCATCCGCGACATCGAGTGGGCCGGCAACGAGATCATGGAGTATCTGGTGATCGAATACCGCGCGTCCGCCGGGCAGGAGGAGGAGAAGGGCCCATGATCACCCGTCCGCTCGACCTCTCGAGCCGGGCCACCGCGCCCGGGCGCGACTGGGACTGGCTGTTCTTCGTGAACGGGGGGCTGATCGCGCTGTTCTTCGTGCTCTTCGGTTCGCGCTTCGTGCTCGCGCCCGGACTGGGCACGGATTTCCGGATTCCCACGGTCGCGTCCTCACGCCTGGGCGCCTCCGCGACCACCCATGTGATCAGCCTCAAGGCCGGGGGGCTGATCTTCACGGACTCCGGGCAGCTGAGTTTCGCACAGCTGCACGACTGGTTGAAGCAGGCGGCAGCCAGCTCGGCCCACCCGGTGCTGCTGGTGCGGGCCAGCAGCGACGTGTCGATGGAGGACCTGACGCGCCTTTACAATGCCGCCGAGGAGGCTGGCTTCGCCCGGGTTGTCTGGGCCGCCGAGGCTCCGCACCAGGACTGATCGGGGACCGCTTTCGATGTCAGCGCCGACATTCCAGCCCGGCTCACGACGCATTGCGATCGCCTTGTTTTCCGCGGCGGCGGTGCTGGTGCTTCTGTTTGCCCTGAGTCTGCGGCTTCCGCCGACGGCCGTACCCAAGTCCTCGGCTCGGCCCCCTGCGGCGGTCACGCTCGCCCAGCTGGACAAGCCCTCCAGCGATCCCCTGCTTCGCGAGGAGGCGTTTCTGCACGATCCCGCTCCTTTATTCCTGCCCACTCCCTGGAATACCGCCCAGGATGTCCGGCCTGAAGAATCCCTGCGCAAGCCCGGCGACTCGTTCAGGCGATTTCCAGCGAAGCTTCAGTTTGGGAGTGGAACCGTGCCGCTGCTCCTGCCGCCTCCGGTCGCGATTCCTGCCAAGCCGGCCGACGAACTTGCCCTCATGCCCTGGGATCGTCCGTTCATCGGTCTGGGACGCACCAACCTTGCTCCGGCGGTATGTCCCGCACGCTCGGCCGAGCTGGAGGTGGTCTCCGGTATCGACGGACGCACGGTGCTCACGATGCCGCTCCAGGGCCTGCCGCTTCCGGCCGACCTGCTTTGGCAGCCTGCGGAATTTCTCCTCGAAGCCGATGCCGCGGGCCCCATCGGCCAGCCGGCGCTGGTGTCCAGCTCCGGCGTCGAATCTGTCGACCGGCTGTTGCAGGCGACGCTCATCCGGGACTGGCCGCTGATTTCCCAGAAGGGCCGGCTGCCAGCCGGTCTTTACGATCTAGTACTTGGGCCTTAGGCAATTATGCCCGGCAGGCTGGGGGACTCCGACCGGGTGCCGGCGGGCGGGCTCCCGGTTTCAGGAAAAAAGCACCACACAAGGCTGGACGGGCGAATCAAAACTTGGTTATCTGCCCGTTCCCCGGCTGGATAACAGAAATGCCAAGTTTGCAGTTGACGGACAAAACTCCGGCCGCCACGGTCGTCGCTCTTTTTCTGTTTTTTGACCCATTCAGGTTACGCCCAGGTAGCTCAGTCGGCAGAGCACGTCCTTGGTAAGGACGAGGTCGCCGGTTCAAATCCGGTCCTGGGCTCCATCTGTCGTCCGGGTTGAAATCCCTCTCATCTCAACATAAACGTCTCCAAACCACATGGCTAAAGGTACATTCGAACGCAAGAAACCGCACGTCAACGTCGGCACGATCGGCCACGTCGACCACGGCAAAACCACCCTCACCACCTCCATCCTGAAGGTGCAGTCGGACAAGGGCCTGGCTGAATTCAAGTCCTACGCCGACATCGCCAAGGGCGGCACGCTCCGCGACGCGACCAAGATCGTGACGATCGCGGTGGCCCACGTTGAGTACGAGAGCGACAAGCGCCACTATGCGCACGTCGACTGCCCGGGACACGCCGACTTCGTCAAGAACATGATCACCGGCGCGGCCCAGATGGACGGCGCCATCCTCGTGGTCTCCGCCGCTGAC
>JAJXYI010000357.1 GCA_021780625.1 bacterium
CCTCGTAGCGGCTGAGATGCTGCTCGAGCCATTGCACGCTCTCGGCGTCGAGGTGATTCGTCGGTTCGTCGAGCAGCAGGATGTCGGGCTTCTGGAGCAGCAGCCGTGCGAGCGCCACGCGCCTGCGTTCGCCGCCCGAGATCTGATCCACAATCGTGTCGGGTGGCGGACAGCGCAGCGCATCCATCGCCATCTCGACGTGGCTTGCCACGTCCCACGCGCCCAGGGTGTCGATCTTCTCCTGGAGATCGCCCTGCTTCGCCATGATCGCATCGCGGGCCGCGTCGTCGGCCGCCGTGTCGAGCTCCTCCCAGGTCGCGTCATACGCGGCGACGAGGTCCGTCAGGTGTCGGACTCCTTCCTCCACGCAAGTCCGCACCGTGGCACCCGGGGTCAGCTGCGGCTCCTGCTCGAGCAGGCCAACCGCGTATCCAGGTTCAAAATGCACCGTGCCCTCGAACTCCCGGTCGCGTCCGGCCAGGATGCGCATCAGCGAAGACTTGCCCGACCCGTTCAGCCCAAGCACGCCGATCTTCGCGCCGTAATAGAACGACAGCGAGATGTCCCGGATGATCTCCTTGCGCTCGTGACGCTTGGAGACACCGATCATCGAGAAGATCACCTTGGGCTCGTCCGCTTTTGCCATGGTCGCGCATTGAGCCGCGGGGCCGCGCACAGGCAAGCCTGGACGCTTCCGGCGGGCACCGCAGCCTTGACAGCCTGGCGGAATTCGCCCTTGGTGCCGTTCTCAAACTCATGCAATCCCTCGGGACAACGTCGTTCAAGACCCTCGGCCTCCTCAGTGCGGTCGTCGTCAACGTCGTCGTCGTGGTCGTTAGCCACGTGCCGAGGGGGTCATGACTTGATTGACACTTTGCCCCTCCGGCACCGATCGCCGGAGGGGCTTTTTTTTGGCTCCACAAGGCGGGCGTGGCCGGGCGGGCGGATAACCACCCACCCATGAAACTCAACGGAGCCCAAATCCTCACGACCCTGCTCGAGCGGCAGGGCATTCGAATCCTGTCGGGAATTCCCGGCGGTCCCATCCTGCCGTTCTACGACGCGCTGCACGGCAGTTCCATCCAGCACATCCTCGCCCGACACGAGCAGGGCGGCGGATTCATCGCCCAGGGCATGGCCCGGGTCACCGGCAAGGCCGCCGTGTGCCTCGCGACCTCGGGCCCGGGTGTGACCAACCTGCTCACCGCCATCGCCGACGCACGGCTGGACTCGATCCCCCTGGTGGCGATCACGGGGCAGGTGCCACAGGCGATGATCGGGACCGACGCGTTCCAGGAAGTCGACACGTACGGGCTCACGCTGCCGATCACCAAGCACAACTTCCTCGTGCGCTCGGTGAACGAGCTACTCGAGGTGATCCCGCTCGCCTTCACGATCGCCGAGTCGGGCAGGCCCGGCCCGGTGGCCGTGGACATCCCGAAGGACGTGTTCGTCGCGACTGCTGACATCACGTCCTGGCCGGCGCCTGGCGGACGCACGCCCTGCGCACGCGCGGAGGACGCGGCCATCACACAACTCGCCGCGCTGATTCGCGATGCACGCAAGCCGGTGCTCTACCTCGGCGGCGGAATCGTCCACTCGGGCGCGGCGGACCTCGCGCGCCGTCTCGCCGAAACCCAGGAGCTTCCGACGGTGGCGACGCTGATGGCGTTGGGGGCGCTTCCACCCGAGCATCCCCAGTTCATGGGCATGCTCGGCATGCACGGATCCCGCGCGACCAACACGCTGCTCGAGGAGGCCGACCTGCTGATCGCCGTCGGCGCCCGGTTCGATGACCGCGCCACCGGCAAGGTGTCCGAGTTTTGCCCGCATGCGACGATCGCCCACGTGGACATCGACCCCGCGGAGATCGGCAAGATCAAGCGCCCGTTCCTCAGCATCGTGGCCGACGCGTCCGACGTGCTGACGCGGCTGCTCGACCGCCTGTCCCCCGACAAACGTCCTGATTGGTCGGCCCGCGCTGCCGGGCTGAAAGCGCGTTTTCCCGTCTATGCGCCGCCGCGCTCGGAGGACCCGCTGCATCCGGTGAATCTCTGCCGCCTGCTCGGCGACATCCTTCCGGACGACGCGATCGTGACGACCGACGTGGGCCAGCACCAGATGTGGGTTGCGCAGGCGTATCCGGTCCGCAAGCCGCGCACGTTGCTGACCTCAGGCGGACTCGGCACGATGGGCTTCGGCCTGCCCGCAGCGATTGGCGCCGCTTTGGCCGCACCCGGAAGGCGTGTCGTGTGCGTGAGCGGGGACGGTTCCATCCTCATGAACATCCAGGAACTCGCAACCCTGGCCGAGCACGATCTGCCGGTCGCAGTGCTGATCATGAACAACGCGCAGCTCGGCCTGGTGCGCCAGCAGCAGCAGTTGTTCTATGGTCAGAACTACTCCGCGAGCCACTTCCACGCGGTTCCCGACTTTGCCGCCCTCGCCCGATCCTTCGGCGTGCACGGCGTGCGCATCGAATCCGGCGACGATGCGGAGCCCCTCCTCCGCGAAGCCCTGGCCTACGACGGTCCCGTGGTGATCGAGATTCCGATCCACGACGGCGCAAACGTGCTGCCGATGGTGCCGCCTGGCGCGCCTAACCGCGTGATGATCGACGAACACCAACCCGCCCTCACACCGGCATGAACGCATCCGTCCCCAACCGACACTCCCTCATGAACACGACGCTTCTCGAACTCATCGTCCGGAACCACCCCGGCACCATGTCGCATGTCACGGGCCTCTTCGCCCGGCGCGCATTCAACCTCGAGGCCATCCTCTGCGTGCCGCAGCCCGACGGCGCCACGAGCCGCATGCTTCTGCTCGTCGCGAACGAGCCGCGGCTCGAGCAGGTGGAGCGACAGCTCGAGCGCCTGCACGACGTGCTCCATGTGCGCCACCGCCCGGATCTGCCCGCCGATGTCTTCGATCGCATGGCCCCCGCGTGGTCCGGCGCGGAAGCCGTCGCGCCGTAGGCGGCCAGGGCGCGCCTCCGGGGAGAATTCCCTCGCCCGGAGGCTGCCGAGCGCCTAGTCCAGACGCGTCCGGTTTCCGGAGACGCATGTCCGAACCCACTCCATCCCTTCTCTCCGAAAGCCAGCGGCGCCTCGTGGGCATCGCTCTGTCGCTCGCGGCGGCGGCCCTCATCGCCGCCCTGGTCTGCGGTTCGGTCTTCGTGCTCAGCCGGCTGCTCGCCCTGTTTTCCGGCGTGCTCTGGCCGATCGCGGCGGCAGGCATTCTCGCCCTCATCCTGCGGCCCTGCGTGTCGCTCATCGAGCGGCGCCTCCGCCTGCCCCGCATCGCCGCAGTGACCCTGCTGTTCGCCGCCTTCCTCGGGGGCGTCACGCTCCTTCTCATCCTCGCGATCCCGCCCCTGGTCTCGCAGATCCTCGACTTCGTGGCATACCTGCCGTCGCTGTGGCACAGCGCGACCGTGTACGTGGACCAGCATTACCCGGCCTGGATCGAGACCTTCAGGCGCCATGCCGAGAATCCCGCCCTGCAGAGGATGTCGGAATCCATCGCCGTCGAGGCGAAGATGCTCCTCGCCCAGGCTGTGCCGTCCCTGAAGGCCGCCGGCGGCGGCGTGATCGTCGCCGCGAGCTTCATCACGCGGCTCGCGATCATCCCCATCTACCTCTTCTTCTTCCTGCTTTCGCGCGGCGAATCGCCCTCGCGCATCGAGGGCCAGCTGTCATTCGTGGGACCGCAGCTGCGCAAGGACCTGGTATTCCTCGGGGGCGAGTTCGTGGCGATCGTC
>JAJXYI010000394.1 GCA_021780625.1 bacterium
CACTCGCATTGAACGGCCTGCTGGCCTTTGCACGCGTGCCGCAGCTCCCGCGGTTCGCCGCCGGCATGGTTGCGCTCTGGTTTTATGTCGACGTGACGGGCGCCGCGCCATCCGCAGTCCGGGCTCTGTTCATGGTGGCCCTCGTGGAACTGGCGTTTGTCGTGCGCCGGGCAGTGAATCCCCTCGCGACGCTCACGACGGCGTGGCTCCTGGTGCTGCTGGTTTCGCCGCTCCAGTTTTTCACGGCCAGTTTCCAGATGAGCTACGGCATTGTCGCCTCGCTGATCCTCGTAGGCGTCCCGTTATACGAATCGATCCGGTCGCGCTGGCGCCCCTTCGAGGCGGTCCCTGCTGACGACCGCGGCCTCGTGCGCCGCACGTTCGTCTGGCTGGTGGACCAGGTCCTGAGCGCCGGCGCCCTGGGCGCGTCGGCATCGCTCGTGGGCCTGGTCGCGGGAGTGGCCTTTTTCCGACTCCTCACGCCGGGATCCATCCTGGTGAACCTGGTGATGATTCCAGTCTCGACCCTCGTCATCTACGCCGGCCTCGCCTCGCTGTTGTGCGGTCTTGCGGGGGCCACGCTCCTGGCCTCGGTGTTCAACCATACGGCCGCCCTGGTCCTGCTGGCCATGGAGCGATTCCTCGAGTCGGCAATGTGCCTGCCCGGCATGTATCTCGCGGGCCAGTTCCGCTGGAGCGTGCTCGGTGGGTGCGGAATGGCTGCGGTGCTTGCACTTGCGCTTGCATGCTACGCGCGGGCTGCGCCGAATCGGCCCGGGCGGTGGATCGCCCCATTCGCCCTCTGTACAGCGCTGCTTCTCCTCGGCGTCAGATACGGATGACGTGCTTGCGTCTTGAGGCAGCGTGTATTCCCTGCCATGGTTTCAGACCCACCATGAAGAGCGCTTACGAATTGGCCATGGAACGTCTCTCGCGTTCCGAACCGCAGTCCGCCCCTCTCACCGAGGCCCAGAAAGCCCGGCTTGCGGAGGTTGACCGCGTGTTCAAGGGAAAGTGGGCTGAGCGCGAGATATTCCTGAAGGGTCGGCTCAACGCGGCGCACGCGGAGGGCAAGCTGGAGGAGATCGAGAAAATCCAGCGGCAGCTTGTCGATGAACGGGCGCGGCTCGACGAGGAGCGCGATGCCGAGAAGGACCTCATTCGGGCGCGGGGCTGACCATGACGACCGTGCTCGCAATCCTCGACGTGGGCAGCGGGGAGATCATGTGGATCCTCCTGATCGCCGTCCTGCTGTTTGGCGGCGACAAGCTGCCCGGCTTCGCGCGCGGCCTTGGCCGTGCCATGAACGAGTTCAAGAAGGCGAAGGGCGACGTCGAGCGTGAGATTTCGCGCGCGCTTCACGAGACCCCCGAACCGACGCGTCCCCAGGCCCCCCAGGCGGTGCAGCAGGCGATATCGCCGCAGGACGCGAAGCTGTATCCCGAGCTCGGCAAGACCGAACCGCAGATGCCCCGGGCCAACCCGCCGTCGCGCACCGGCGGCCCCGAGTCGCCCGGTGCCCAGCCGCCCGCCGGCTGAGCCCTGTATACCTGCCGACGGAAGGCCCGCGACCGAGCGCGCATGAACGTCGTGGATACACCTTTCGACGAGCCCGTGCGGGTGCCGGTCGGACCCGAGCTCGACTTGCACACCTTTTCGCCACGCGACCTGGGCGTCCTGCTGCCCGCGTACCTCGAGGCCTGCGTGGCGAGCGGCTACCCCGAAGTCCGAATCGTGCACGGCAAGGGCACGGGCGCCCTCAGGGCCTCGGTCCACGCGCTCCTCGCGCGGTCGCCGCTTGTCGTATCGTATTGGCAGGCCGGTGACATGGCCGGCTCCTGGGGCGCCACGCTGGTGCGCCTGGCCGTCCTGTCGCGGGATTCCGGAGACGAGTGTCTGCAAAAAAAGTTACGCCAGGAGCGGGAGGCCGGAGTGGCTGCTAAGGGGGGAGCAAAAAATGAGAAATGAAGGATTTACCGCGAGGGGAGACGGTGACGGACTTGTGAATTAGTCCACTGTTTTGGGGATTTTGGCCGGAAGGCTGCGGAAATGGTGTTGACTTGACCGGCGAAGTCTCGCGTTTTCGGCGTCTTCATTTACGGCTTCCTAGCTCAATTGGTAGAGCAGCTGACTCTTAATCAGTTGGTTCGGGGTTCGAGTCCCCGGGGAGCCACCAACCTGGCCCGAAAGGGTTAAGTTGGCCCGGTTCTTTGATTTGCTGAGGTTGGATGATGCGCCCCGAAGGCGTCGTGCACGCCCACTTTCGCCGGCGTAGCTCAATGGCAGAGCACCTGTTTTGTAAACAGGTGGTTGCAGGTTCGACTCCCGTCGCCGGCTCCACTCTTTGCTCAGTCCACGTGGCCCATCACCCAGTTTGGCAAAAGTTATAAATCCCACTGCCCGATGGTGTAATGGTAGCACAGCAGATTCTGACTCTGCTTGTCTAGGTTCGAGTCCTAGTCGGGCAGCCATTCGACTCGTAGTTTCCCCCAGTCAGGCCGTCACTGATGCGCTTGAATTCCGGGGCCTTGCTCCTAGGTTACCTCCTTTTCCCCCAATAGTGCTTAGTTTTCTCCCAATATCCTTGTCGGTCCCCTTAGCGGGCGACGTGAGTGAAGTTCTCAACGCTTCACAGAAGATTTACGTGACCCATACGATTAGGCGTCACGTCGAATCCATTAGGAATTCTAAATCCAATTCCTCCGAGCTTGAGTTTTTCTGAACATAGGGCTGATCTTTCCGATTGTTAATAACGACTTTCATCTCAGTTAACCAAAACTTACACTACTCAACGTCCCAAAATCATGATTACTAGCACCCTTCCGCTCGCATTCCTCATGGGTCAGTCTCCGATGGAGCTGTTCATCCACGGTGGCCCGATCATGTGGCCCATTCTGCTGATCTCGTTCATCGGCCTCACGGTGATCGTGGAGCGCGTCCTCTTCATCATGCGCGAGAATTCCCACCGCGACCCCGAGGTCGTCGAGAAGATGCTCGAGAAGGTGGAAGCGCGCGACCTTGATTCTGCGGTTGAGGTTGGCAAGAAGAGCCGCGACTACGTCGCCCGCATCCTGGTGTACACGCTGACGAATCGTGAGTACTCGATGCACAACGCATTCCTCCGCGCCTCCAACCAGGAGCTCACCCGCTTCCAGCAAGGCATGGCCATTCTCGATACCGTCATCACCGCGGCCCCGCTGCTCGGTCTGCTTGGTACGGTCACGGGTATGATGAACACCTTCGGCGCCCTGGGTGCCGGCGGCGACATCGCCTCGAAAGCCAGCAGCATCACCGGTGGTGTGGCCGAAGCGCTTATCGCCACGGCCTGCGGTCTGTGCATCGCGGTCACCGGCCTGCTTCCCTTCAATTACATGAACGCCCGCATTGAGGAGGCGAAGCACGAGATCGCCGACGCGTCCAACGCTCTCGAAATTCTCATCAAGAAGTCCGAGTCGGCCAACGCCCACTAATCCGGTCTACGACCCCGGCGTTCGGTTCGTCCTAACCTCAATATCCTCCTCCCATGGCAGGTCCAAGTACAGGTGGTGGTGGTGGCAAGAAAAAGGCCCGCATCGAGATCATTCCGCTGATCGATGTGATCTTCTTCCTGTTGGCGACCTTTGTCTTGTTCACCCTCGCGCTCAATAAGTCGAACGGACTCCCCGTCAGCCTTCCCGCCGTGCAAACCGGCGAGCCCCGGGATCCCTCGGGGTCCGCGACGATCACGGTGACCAAGGAGGGCACGCTGGCCTGGGAC
>JAJXYI010000679.1 GCA_021780625.1 bacterium
AAACGGCGCTCGCGGCGCTGTGAATAACTTGTCAGAAAGTTCGCCTTGAAATGACTTCCGGCTTCGCCGTTACTCCCCGGCCTTTCCTGCAAATCCAGCCCTCGATTCGTTCTTTCTCACGACCCGCTCCCGCTTCGCTGATCCACCCCGGGCCAGCATACCGTTAGACTTTGACCGTCTGAAACTTACAAAAGCATCATTCACCCCCTCCCCAGCGACGGCCAAATCCACCCTTTTTCACCGGAGTTCCGACCGAAGCGACTGGCAGTGTGCGTCGAGAGAGCCCGACCTCGGGTGCAATTGTGAATAATTTTAACAACCTGCCATGTCCGCGCTGTCCTTGTCTCCCAGCCTTTGGGAAACCGTGAAATGCGATTTCAAGGGGCTTTTCCCTGAAGACGTATTTCAAATGTGGTTTGAACCCATGGTTTGCCTCGCGACCACGGAGGACCACATGACGCTGGGCGTACCCAACGACTTTGCGGCAATCTGGATTCACGACAACTACCTGGACCTAATCACCCAGAGGCTGCGCCTGACAGCGGGCCGGCTGGTCAATGTGACGCTCAAGAAGCTCGATTCGGCCACCCCGGCGAACGGTCGCTCACACGGCCTGGACCGCGCGGGTGAGGCCAAGTCGGGCATGGACAGCGTGTCCAGCGCCGCCCGCGTGCGCACCAGCACGAGCCGCCGCACGCTTCGCTCCGACGACAAGGGCGTCGTCTCCGGAAATCTCAATCCCCGCAACACCTTCGACACCTTCGTCGTCGGCAGCAACAACCAGATGGCCCACGCGGCCTCGCTCGCCGTCGCCCAGTCGCCGGCTCAGGCGTACAACCCGTTGTTCATCTACGGGGACACGGGGCTCGGGAAGACGCACCTGATGCATGCCATCGGTCACGCGATCCTCCGCCATAACCCCGAAGCCAAGGTCGCCTACCTCTCCACGGAGAAGTTCACCAACGAGTTCATCCAGGCGCTGCAGGAAAACAGCCTCACTCGCTTCCGCCAGCGCTACCGTCACGTCGACGTGCTCCTGCTCGACGACGTGCAGTTCCTCGCCGGCAAGGAGCGCATCCAGGAGGAGTTTTTCCACACGTTCAACGACCTGTTCGAGCAGGGGAAGCAGATCGTGCTCTCGAGCGACCGCCGCGCGAGCGAGATCCAGAAGATGGAGTCGCGCCTGGTGTCACGTTTCGAATGGGGCCTGCCCGCGGACATCCAGCCGCCCGACTACGAGACCCGAGTCGCCATCCTTCGCACCAAGGCCTCGAACCTGAAGTTCGAGGTCCCGGCGCCGGTGCTGCAGTTCATCGCCCAGAACATCTCGAAGAACGTGCGCCGCCTCGAGGGCGCGCTCATCAAGATCGCCTCCTACGCCGCCCTGACGAGCAAACCCGTGGACCTGCCCACGGCAGAGATGCTGCTTCAGGACGTGCTGATGGAGCAGGCCCAGAATCTTCTCACAATCGAGACCATCCAGAAGCGCGTCGCCGATCATTTCCAGATCCGACACAGCGACATGACGAGCAAGCGCCGCCCGGCGAACATCGCAATCCCGCGGCAGATCGCCATGTACCTGACCCGCCAACTCACCAAGCATTCCCTGCAGGAGATCGGCGACGCCTACGGTGGCCGCGACCACGGCACGGTCATCCACGCCTGCAAGGCGGTGGACAACATGATGGATCAGGACTCTTCGACGCGGGGCACGATCGATTATCTCCGCGCCCAGCTGTCCCGCTGAGCGGCCCGCGCCCGAGCCGGGGCCGCCCGTCCATTACACCAGCCTTGTCCGCAGCCGCTTTGCGCTTGCGCGTCCCTGCGCGCGGCAATAGCCACAGCCTTTCCTTTCGCCATGGATCTCTCCCCCGAGCAGAAGCAAGCCGTCGCCCAGTGGGTGGCCAACGGAGACTCACTCTCCGCCATCCAGCAGAAGATGACCGAGCAGTTCAAGGTCTCGCTGACCTACATGGACGTGCGCTTCCTCGTCGACGATCTCAACCTGGAGCTCAAGGACGCGAAACCCGCTGCGAATCCCTCCGACGTGACCCAGGCGCCGGCCGCCCAGGAGCACCCGGCTCCCGCCGGCCGCCCCGAGAAGAAGGGGTTCATCGAGAAGATGAAGGAGAAGGTCGGGCTGGGCGCGCAGGAACCCGCCGGTGAAGTCGCCGGCCAGGAGGAGTCCTTCGAGGAGGAATTTGCCGAGGACGCGGCGCCTGCGGGCGGCGGATCGGTGACGGTCACGGTCGACAAGGTGACCCTCATTCCCAGCGCGCTGGCCAGCGGGACCGTTCGGTTCAGCGACGGCGTGACTGGAAAATGGATCGTTGACCAATACGGGCGCCCCGGATTTACCGAAATAAGCCAGCCCGGCTACCGGCCCAGCCCCGAGGATGCCCAGGACTTCATGCGACAATTGAGTCTTGCCCTGCAGCAGAACGGATATTGAGCCGGTTCCCGACCCCTCCCCCCATTGAACCTCACCCCCGCCAGTCCGCCCACGAGCCAACCGCCGGCTCCCCGGCGCCGGCGGATCCTCCTCATCGACGATGACGAGGCCCAGTATCGGTTTCTCAGCGACATGCTGGCCGACTTCCGCAAGGAGTCGTTCGACCTGGAGTGGAGCCCCAATTTCAACGAGGGCCTCGCCGCCCTCGCCTCGGGCCGCTACGCCGCGTGCCTGCTCGACTACCAGCTCGGCGACCGGAGCGGGCTCGACCTGCTGCGACAGGCAGCGGCAGCACTCGCGACGACGCCCGTGATCCTCATCACCGGCTGGACGAGCGGCGACATCGATCTTGAGGCCGTCAACGCCGGCGCACTCGACTACCTCGTCAAGACCGAGATCACCCCGCGCACTCTCGAGCGTTCGCTGCGCTACGTGCTGAAGATGGCCGAGTCGATGCAGGCGCTGCGTCAGCTCGCGACGCACGACGACCTGACGGGCCTGTTCAACCGCCGCGAATTCGACCGGCTGCTCAACGAGGAGTGGCAGCGCGCCTCGCGCTTCGGCCGCCCCTTCGCAGTCACGATCGTCGACCTGGATCATTTCAAGCGGGTGAACGACACCTACGGCCACCTTGTGGGCGACAGCGCCCTGCGCCACGTCGCGAGCCTGCTCGCCGGCCAGGTGCGCAGCATCGATCGCGTGGCGCGCTACGGAGGCGAGGAGTTCGCCATCATTCAGGTTGAGACCGATCTGGCCAGCGCGCTCGCGACCACCGAACGCCTGCGCGCGCTGCTCCAGGAGATGCCCTTCCAGTTCACGGGCCCCGGCGGCGAGCAGACGCTTCCGCTCACCCTCAGCGCAGGCGTCGCCGCCTTTCCCATCCATGGCGAGTCCGCCGCGGACGTCGTGGGTGCCGCAGACCGGGCGCTGTATGCGGCGAAGACCGACGGACGCAACCGCGTGTACGCCGCGAAAGAGCGCAAGTCGGCCGCCCTGTCCGCCTGAGCTTCGCTCAGATCTCGTAGGAGTCCGCAGGCTCCTGCTCGGCGGGTGCCGCCTGGTCGACGGGAAGTCGCGCGCGATCGTAGAAGATGCGCACGTCGATCGCCTTCTGGCCGAGAATCTGGGTCGCCCGCTTGAGCGCGCGGCGGGTTGCAACCGTGGGATTGGTCTCCGCCGGGAAGATGTTCTCCTCGCCGATCTTGCTGTACAACCCGCTGTTTCGCAGCACGCGCGTCACCTCGGCGTTGCAGCCGCTGATGATCAGGTACCGGTCGGTCTTGCGCAGGTATTCGTGCAGGAAC
>JAJXYI010000031.1 GCA_021780625.1 bacterium
ACTCGACACCGTCGGCCAGCGTGTACGCCAGCTCGAGGTCGGCCGTGGCCCCCGCCTCCTGCATGTGATAGCCGGAGATCGAGATCGAGTTGAACTTCGGCATGGACCTCGACGTGTAGCCGAAGATGTCGGCGATGATCCTCATCGAGGGAGTCGGCGGATAGATGTAGGTGTTCCGCACCATGAACTCCTTCAGGATGTCGTTCTGGATGGTGCCCGAGAGCTGCTCGAGCTTCACACCCTGCTCCAGGGCGGCGCAGATGTAGAACGCCATCACCGGCAGCACCGCGCCGTTCATCGTCATGGAGACCGAGACCTTGTCGAGCGGGATGCCCGAGAAGAGCGTCTGCATGTCGAGGATCGAGTCGACGGCGACGCCGGCTTTGCCGACATCACCCACGACGCGCGGATGGTCGCTGTCGTAGCCGCGGTGCGTCGCCAGGTCGAAGGCGATCGAGAGGCCCATCTGGCCGGCGGCGAGGTTGCGCTTATAGAACGCGTTCGACTCCTCCGCGGTGGAGAATCCGGCGTACTGCCGCACCGTCCAGGGCTTCGCCACGTACATCGTGCTGTACGGGCCGCGCGTGAACGGCGCCGCGCCGGGCATCGTGTCGAGCACGGGCTCGGGCGGCAGATCCGCGGCCGTGTACACCGGCTTCACCGGAATCTGCTCGTAGGTCTGCCACTCGGCGCCCTCGGAGGCGGGCGACTTGCGGCCTCCCGTGAACGTGAACGAGTCGTAGCTCAGTTTCGTGAAATCGGGATTTTTCATTTCAGGGCTCCGATCTTCTTGAGAAGGTTGGCGAGGAGGTCGCCGACATTGGCTCGGACGTGGATGAACTCGTCCACACCAGCCGCCTTGAACTGGTCGGCCAGGGCCTTGTCGGCGGGAAGGCCGGCGAGCACGACGACGGCGTCGGGCTTGGCTGCTTTCAGCGCGGCCGCGAACGCGGGGACCAGGGCTGGATAGGTTTCGTCAGTGGAACAGAGCACCGCGACGGACGCTCCCGACGCTGCGGCGGCCGAGGCGGCCGATTCCGGCGTGTCGAAAGTCTGCTTGCCGAGCGGCTCGAAGCCGCCGACCGCGAAGAATCCGGCGGAGAAATCCGCGCGGGCCTTGTGCTGCAGCACCGGCCCCATCTTCGCGAGGAAGACCTTGGGGCGTGCTCCCGTCCGAGACGCGTAGGCGTCGGACGCAGCACGCAGCCGCTCGAAGCCCTCCGCCACGCGGCGGGGCGAGAGCGGGGTGATTTTCTCAGAGCCCGAGGACGACGGCAGCGACGCACGCGCCAGCTGTCCCACGGTCGTACCGCGCGAAGCGGCGGCGACCAGGGCGTCGACGTCGAGGGGTTTGATTCCGGTGGGTGCATCGGGGCGGCGGCTCTTCACCGCAGCCGCGCGGCGCGCCAGGGCGTCCGCGTCGGGTTTCCCCGCGGCGAGCACCTTTTCCTTCAGGTTCGGGAACAGGTTTGTGCCGACGATTCCCGAGCGGCGCTTGGACACCGCGTCCGCTTTCTCAAGCGCAACCGCGGCGACGAGCGCCTGGGGAGTGCCTCCGCGCATTGCGGCGACGATGCCTCCCTTGGATTCGATCTCCTGGAAGAGCGCCCAGGCCTTGCGGGCCAGTTCATCCGTGAGGGTTTCGATATACCACGAGCCGCCCGAAGGATCGGCGGTCTCGGTGAAACTGAATTCCTCCGCGAGGAGCGCATGGACGTTGCGGGCGATGCGGCGAGAGAACTCGTCGCTCGTCCCCGTGACCTCGTCGTACGGACCGACGTGCAGGCTGTCGCAGCCTCCGAGCACTGAGGAGAGCGCCTCAGTGGTCACGCGAAGCATGTTTACATGGGCGTCGTGCACCGTCTTGTCGTAGAGTGCCGTCTTGGCGTGGACCGCGGAAGTGGCGGCCGCGTCGGCGACGCCGTAGGCCGAGAGGATTCGCGTCCACAGCAGGCGAAACGCGCGGAATTTCGCGATCTCCATGAAAAACTGCGAGCCGACCGAGAAAGTGAACCGCATTTTCGCGGCCGCGACCTCGGGTTTGATCCCGCGGTCCTTCATCGCGCGAAGCGAAGCGAGGCCCGTGGCGATGGCGAAGGCGAGCTCCTGGGTCGTGGAGGCGCCGGCCTCCAGCCACACACTCGCGTCGACGCCGATGGTGCGCACCTGCGGAGCCTTCTTGGCCAGCGCATGCGTCCAGGCGGCGACCGCATCGAACTCGGCCTCGATACCCGCCGGCAGACTGCCGCGGCGAAGCAGTTCACCGATCGGGTCGGCAGTGAGGCTCCCGCGCAGGGTCTTGGCGTCTGCGCCAAGCCTGGCGAGGGCGGCCAGCACGATTGTGCCCACCGGCAATGGATTCGCTCCAGTGGCGCAGTGCAGCGAGACTGCAGAGAAATCGATCTTCCTCAGCGCCGCCTCCGCATCCTGAACGTCCGCAACGCCCAGGCCGCAGCCGCAGGGTTCGGACGCCTCGTCGGGATCCATGCCGAGGCGGGCAATGCAGTCGGGTTCCAGCACTACGCTGGTCTGGCCCCGCATCAGGTCCGCCAGGACCTTCTCGTTGAAATCGGCTGCGTCCTTCGCGGGCACATGCTGGCAAACCTCCCATGAGGTATCCTTATAGCCGAAATTACGGCCTCCTCGTAGAAATGGTGCTTCTCCGGGGGTCGAATCCAGGTTCGGAATCGACGCCAAATTGGCTCGCGTATAGAGTGGCTGAATCGCGATGCCCTCGGGAGTTTTTGTCACCAGTTTCTTTTCGAACGGCACGCCCTTGAGCTCGGTCTCAACCTGCCGTTTCCACTCGGAAATCAAGCGGTTGAGCGAGTCCTCGGACGACTGGGTAGGTGTGGTTGTTTTGGCCATGACGTTGGGTCAGAGTGTGACCTCCCGATCAACCTATCCGATCGCAAAAATACACGCTGCGCAGTTCTTGCCAAAGGATGCTTATGTTTAGGCAAAGGATGCAGAGTCCCTTTGTCCAGGTTTGCACATAATGAGAACATCTAATCCGAAGGGCTCATTTCCTGCCATCGCCACACCACCCTCTTCCTTCCATGATCACGCGCATCGACCACCTCGGCATCGCCGTCAAATCCCTCGACGAGACGATTCCCTACTATGAAAAGGCCCTCGGCCTTAAGTGTGAGCACCGCGAGGAGGTGCCCTCGCAGAAGGTGCGGACGGCGTTTTTCCACGCCGGCGAAGTCCACCTCGAACTTCTGGAACCGACCTCGCCGGACAGCCCGATCGCCAAGTTCCTCGAGAAGAACCCGGCCGGCGGCATCCATCACATCGCCTTCGCCACATCGGACATCGACGGCCAGCTGAAGCAGGCGGCGGGCGCGGGCGTGAAGCTCATCCATGAGCAGCCCTTCGACGGCGCCGCGGGCAAGCTCGTTGCCTTCCTGCACCCGAAGTCCACCTTCGGCGTGCTCACCGAATTCTGCATGCCCAAGGGCAGCTAACCTCAGCCACACCCACCCATGGCCATCTCACCCGATCTCGTCAAACAGCTGGAGGAGAAGCGCAAGGCGATCCTCCTCGCCGGCGGAGCCGAAAAGCTCGCGGAGCGAAAGAAGAAGGGACTCATGTCGGCCCGCGAGCGGCTCGAGGCCTTCTTCGAGCCCGGCACCTTCATGGAATTCGGCATGCACGCCCAGCACCAGTGCCACGAATTCGGACTCCAGGACAAGGTCTTCCCGGGCGACGGCGTCATCACGGGCATCGGCACCGTCGATGGCCGCCCCT
>JAJXYI010000701.1 GCA_021780625.1 bacterium
AGCAAAGCGCGGACTGCACAGCGTGTCCCCCGTGCGCGTGTCGCGGAGCTTCACCACCGCGCCGATGTCGCCGGCTCCCAGCCAGGGCACGGGCGTGCGCTCCTGTCCGTCGAGCAGATAGATCTGGCTGATGCGCTCGCTCACCTGACGCGCGGGGTTGTACAGCTCGTCGCCGCTCTTGATGCGGCCCGAGTACACCCGGAACATCGACAGTTCCCCAAATCCCTGCTCGTTCATCGTCTTGAACACGTAGACGACCGGCTCGGGCTTATCGAGCGGCACCGTCAGGTCCTCGCCGTCGGCCCCCTTCGCTGGCACCTCCGCCCGGTCCAGCGGCGACGACCCATACTTTGCAATCAAGTCCATCATCCGCGCGACCCCCACATTCGTCTCGGCCGATACCGCGAACAACGGGATCAACACCTGCTCCTGGATGGCCTTGTGCAGGTACGAGCGCAGCTCCTCCTCCGAGAGGCTGCCCTCCTCAAAATAGTGCTCCAACAGCTTGTCGTCCGACTCCGCCACGCTCTCCACAAGCTGACGATGAAGCTCCTGCACCCGCGAGAGCAGCGCACCCTCCGCGGGCTTCTCCTCGTAGGCGCCCGTCGTGCCGGGCTTGTACGTCACCACCTCGCTGCGCATCACGTCGAGCACCTGGTTGAACCCTGGGCCCGGGTTGACCGGCAGCGTGAGCGGGAAGACCTTTTTGCCAAAATGTTCGCGGGCGGAATTCACGACCGATTCGAAGTCGAGGTTCGGTTTGTCGAGCGCATTGACGACGATCATCTTCGGAAGCCCGAACTCGGACGCATATTCCCAGACCGCGTCGGTGCCGTAACCCAGGCCGTGCGCCGCATGGATCACGACCACGGCGAAGTCGCCCACCCGCAGCGCCCCCAGACCCTCGCTGATGAAGTCGGCACATCCAGGGGTGTCGATGATGTTGAATTTTCGCCCCATCCACTCGGTGTTCAGGAGCGTCGCGTGCACCGAGATCTGATGCGCTTTCTCGCTGGGGTGATAATCGCTGACGGTCGAGCCGGCAGCGATGCTTCCCATGCGGCCTATGCGGCCGGAGCAGGCGAGCATCGCCTCGCAGAGCATGGTTTTTCCGGATGAGGCATGACCAACGACAGCGAAGCTGCGAAGGTCTTTGGCGGAGTATTCCTTCATGATAGTCGCTTGAGAGGTGACTCTGGTTGGGTGCCTGCCGCCGTTCGAATCGCGCCGGGCGCTCAAATCGGGACGGACAGGCGGGTGGCAAGGGGTTGGCCCGGCGGGCTGGCTTGGACGCTAGCGCCGCCACGGCGCACACGCTAGGAATTTTTTGTGGGAATTCGACGCGCCCCCCGACCGCCGCTCTCCGCCGTGTCCATGCGAACACGGATACGTCGCCTCCGCCCGGACCGAACCAGTCTTGCCCTTGCGCGATGTTCTGCAAAACAGTGTCGGAATGGATGAGAGACCTGTCCCCCTCTTTCGCCTGGCCATCACCCTCTTCCTGCTCGCCTGCACGCTCGCCAACGGCGGGTGTCTCGCCGTCGACGCCGTCGATGTGGCCGGACACGTCGCCGTCGATGCCGTGAAGGTCACCAGCCGCGTGGTGGTCACCACCGTCCGGGTCGGCGCCGATATTGCAGGGGATGGACCCAATGCGACCTGGCGGCTCTCCCAGCCGGGTGTCGTCGTCGTCTATCAACCCAGGAGCGGCCTGGCCTGGAAAATGCCGCTTGGAACCGACGACCGGCTCTCGATGGCCGAGGCGCTTGGTGCCGCCCACGTCCGGGTCGAGAAAGCCGTCCTGGTCCGGGATCGGCGCACTTATGAGATCCCGCGATCGCACTGGATCACCACCCCCTTAGTGCCGGGTGATGTCGTCGTCATAAAAGACTGAGCTTCCCGGGTCAGGGACGCGGCGGGTACGGCAGTCGGTAGGTCGTGTGAAAAACGAGTTTGATCTTGTGTGTGACGTACACGTCCACCGTCAGTCGCCCCGTCTGGAGCCCCTCGGGCACCGCCTTCCCGACGACGCCCCGGCGCGCTCCGGCACGGCTTAACCCGGAACCGACAAACGGCACCGTCTCGCCCCGATGCAGGCGCCGGATTTGGGCGTCACTGAATTCGATCCGCAGGTGCCCCGATTCCCGGTAGAAAAACGGGAATACCCGCACCTGGTAGTCGCCCTCATAGACGCCCTTCGACCGTGTGAACCGCGTGAATGAGATCCGCACCGACCCGATGAAGATCGACGTCCTGGTCGGCGCGATCTCCACCGACTGGTAGGCGGGATCCGCCGCGGGATCGGCCGCGCGCACCAGGGGCGTCGCGGCCACTAGCGCGAGAAAAAGGCTCGGGATGAGAAAGGCAAAACGCAGCATGGCGCCGGGAGGGGTAGCAAACCCCGCGATGCGAGGAACGCAAGGTGCGAGCAATGCTCGCTTTCTCGTTGCCGAAAACAGGGCTCCGCGGTGTTCTCAAATCCATGAGCCACACATCCGCACAGGCAACCTGGGGAGGGCGTTTTTCCGCCGGTCCCGCCGAGATGATGCTGAAATTCAGCGAGTCCGTCTCGTTCGATCGCCGCCTGGCGCCCTTCGACATTCAGGGCAGCAAGGCGCACGCCGCCATGCTCGCGCACGTAGGCCTGATCTCGCGCAGGGAATGCCGCGAAATCCAAAAGGGCCTGGGGCAGATTCTCCACGAGATCCGCGCGGGCGCCTTCGAGTGGAAGACGGAGTTCGAGGACGTTCACATGAACATCGAGCAGGCGCTCACGGCACGCGTCCCCGCGGCAGCCCGCCTGCACACCGCGCGAAGCCGCAACGATCAGGTCGCAACCGACATGCGCCTGTTCTTCAAGTACGCCAGTGCCGCGCTCGGCGAAAAGCTCGTCGGAACCCAGCGCACGCTGCTCGCGCTCGCGGAGCGCCACCGTGAGGTGCTCATCCCCGGCTACACCCACCTCCAGCGCGCCCAGCCCGTCTCCCTCGCGCACCTCCTCTTCGCATGGCTGGAAATGCTCGAGCGCGACCGTCAGCGCTTCGATGTCGTGCTCGACCACGCCAACTGGTGTCCGCTCGGATCCGGCGCCATCGCCGGCACCACGCTGCCCATCGACCGCGAGTTCACCGCCGTCAAGCTGGGCTTCGTCGACGCCAAGGGCCGGCCGCGCGTCACGCAGAACTCCATGGACACGGTCGCTGACCGCGACGTGTTCATCGAATTCGCCGCCGCCTGCGCCATCGCCGGCGTGCACTTCTCCCGCATCGCCGAGGATCTCATCCTCTGGTCCAGCACCGAATTCTCCTACGTCAGCCTCCCCGACGCCTTCTGCACGGGGTCGTCGCTTATGCCGCAGAAGAAGAACCCCGATTCCTGCGAGCTCCTCCGTGGCAAATCGGCCCGGCTTCAAGGGAACCTCCACACGCTGCTCACGCTCACGAAGGGCCTCCCGCTCACCTACAACCGCGATCTTCAGGAGGACAAGCCGCCGGTGTTCGACAGCTTCGACCAGACCGCCCTTTGCGCCGACGTGCTCGCCGGTACGCTCGGCGGCATGAAGATCAACCGCGAGCGCTGCGCTGCGGCCGTGGCCGATCCCGCGCTGCTGGCCACCGATCTCGCTGACTACCTCGTCACCAAGGGCGTTCCTTTCCGCGAGGCGCACCACGCCGTCGGCCGGGTTGTGAAGCTCGCCGAGGAGAACAAGGTTGCCTTGAACAGACTGCCCGACGACGTCGTCCGATCCGCGC
>JAJXYI010000177.1 GCA_021780625.1 bacterium
CCATGATCACCGACGTCATCCTCCCGTCCCAGACGCGCGGCATCGTCGCAATGGCCCTGCGCAATACGCTGTCCAAACGCGAGACCCGCCCGCCCAAGAAGCACGGCAACATCCCGCTCTGATCCCTTCAACGTCCGCGGGCCGCCCCACCGGGGCCGGCCCGCCCGTCACCCGCCACCCATGATCACTCCCTCCTCCTCGGGCCCCGCCAAGGCGAGCCCTCTTCCTCCCGAGCTCCTGGTCGTCATCTCCGCCGCGGTCTCCACGGTGCTCGGCAAGAACGCCCGCGTGCTCGGAGTCCGCGACCTCTCCACGCTCCAGCAGGACCTGCAGGCCTTCCAGTGGGCATTCGAAGGCCGCCGCCAGATCTACCAGTCGCACAAGATCCGCTGAAACACCCTCACGACCTCCCTTCCTTAACTACCCATCATGAAAAAGCTCCGTGTTACCGTCGAAGGCAAAGCCTACGAAGTGCTCGTGGAAATCCTCGACGAGACCCATGCCGCCGCCCCGGCGCCAGTCCAGCCCGCCTCGGTCGCCTCCGCCAGCGTCGCGGCGCCCGTGGTGTCCGCGAAATCCGCGGCCGCGCCCTCGGGCCCGGGCGACATTCCCAGCCCGCTCGCCGGAAAGGTCGTGTCGGTCGACGTGAAGCCCGGCCAGGCCGTCACCGAGGGCCAGCAGGTCGCCACCATCGAAGCGATGAAGATGAACACCTACGTCTATGCCCCCCGCGCGGGCACCGTCGCAGAGGTGTTCGTCAACGCCGGCGACGCGGTCGACGAGGGCAAGTCGCTCGTGCGCCTCGCCTGAACTCCGCTCCATTTCACTTTCAGGGGCCGCCTCTCGAAACGGGGCGGCCTTTTTCATGCGTGCGCCCGCACACTCACACCACTTGCGACGCCAGGCTGCCAGCCACAGGCCTCGCAACCCCGGCCCTCCGCAACAGCCCAACACCGGTGCGCACCGCAACGCACGTGTCCGGTCGTGCTGAATTTGCGCGCCCATCCGTCCGATGATGCCGACACATTTTCCATTCGCCCAACCCTCGCCGAGTTCTCATCTAGGGGTCGTGCCCTCCAACGATGAATCGCTCCTCTGGGTCATCTTCTGGGTGATCTTCATCGCCGTGTCGGCGGTGGACTATTACGTCGTCTCCCACCGGAGGACGCCCATCACCGTGAAGTCCGCTCTGCGCTGGACCGCCCTGTGGATCGGCGTGGCCATCGGCTATGCGGGCTTCATCTTCGCGTTCCACCCGCGCAATGGGCACCTCGGCCAGGACTACCTCGCGGGCTACCTGACGGAGTATTCACTTTCCGTCGACAACCTCTTCGTCTTCATCCTCATCTTCTCGCTCATGGGCGTGAAGGAGACGGCCCAGCCCAAGCTCATCAAGCTGGGCATCTACCTTTCGATCGTCCTGAGGATCGTCTTCATCATCTTCGGCATCGCGCTCGTGCGGCGCTTCGCCTGGCTGATCTACGTCTTTGGCGCCCTGCTTCTGTGGACCGCCTGGAAGATGCTCGCGTCCGGCTCCGGTGAACAGGTGCACCCGGAGAAAAATCTCCTCTACCGGCTCGCATCCAAGATTCTTCCGATGCACGCCGGCGACTCCGATCGGCCGGACTTGTTCACCCGGTACGAAGGCCGCCTCTGCATCACGCCGCTCTTCCTCGTCTTTCTCGTCATCGGCAGCACCGACCTCCTGTTCGCGATCGACTCGATTCCGGCGATCATGGGAATCAGCCAGGACCCCTTCGTCGTGATCACCTCCAACGTCTTCGCGGTCCTCGGCCTCAACGCGCTGTTCTTCGCCCTGCGGGGGATCATGGGCCTGTTCAAATACCTCAAGCACGGCGTCAGCGTGATCCTGTTTTTCATCGGTGCGAAAATGATCGGTGGCGCCTATCATCCGGTTGAGGTCTGGTTCAAGGACAGGCCCCACGTGTCACTTC
Source organism: bacterium (assembly GCA_021780625.1). Next base: position 1,956 of record JAJXYI010000177.1, read on the forward strand.
TCGTGATCGTCGCGGTGCTTGCCCTGTCCATCCTCGCCTCCCTGGTCGAGGAGCGCATCGCGCGGCGCAAGAACGCCCCGCCCGGCTCCCCCTGACCTCCTCCTTTTCCCCTGTTCGATGTCCGCCCCCGCCCTTCCCGAAACCGCGCCCGCGTGGCGCATCCTTCAACTCGACGTCGTCAGCTCGACCAACGACGTCGCCGGAAAGCTGCCCGGCTGGAATGCCGTGGTCGCCCGATCGCAGCTTCAGGGCCGCGGACGCTACAGGCGCTCCTGGGTCTCCGACGAGGGCGGCGTCTGGCTTTCCGCCGTGCTTCCCACGCCTGGCGATCCGGAGGCCTGGTCCATCCTTCCTCTCGCCGCCGGCTGGGCGCTGCGCGAGACGATGGACACGTTTGGGGTGACCGGCATGCGCCTGCGCTGGCCCAACGACCTCATGGTCGAACGCGGCAAGCTCGCCGGAATCCTCGTGGAACGATATTCCGCCGAAACCGCCGTCGTGGGCATCGGCATCAATTACGACAACAGCCCCGAAGCCGTGCAGCCCGATCTCGCCGGCCAGGTGGCCCGCCTGCGCGACCTGATCGACCCGACGCCCGCCCGCGAGACCGTCGTGGTGCAGCTGCTCGCGCACCTGGCGATCGCCCAGAACCACATCGCCTCCGGCCGCGCTTCGGAGATGCTCCCCGCGCTGAATGCGGCCTGGAAGATCGGACGCGTCGCCGTCGCCACGCCGTCCTCCGAACGACAAATCGTCGGTATGTTCCTCGGTGTGGACGAGCGCGGACGCCTGCTTTTGGAGACCGAAAACGGAGCCCGGATCTGCCTTCCTCCCAACGAGGTCGAGATCCTCCGCGAGCTTCCCTGACCCGGCGCTTATCGACAGCGTTTTCCATCAGGTGCTTGACACAACCGCCGGGCGGACTCTTGTATCACAGGGTCATTCAAGCGAAACTGCTTGGGTTTGTGACTCGAAGGTCTGATTGAAGACCCGGATCCTGTGCGGCGGCCCCACCATTCCGCTGCAACCTGTACCTGGAGCTTTCACCGATTCGAGATTCTCCCAGTCGTCTCGCGCCATTGAGCCCTGTCGCTGCTCCGAAGCGTCCACACGTTTAGCACGGAACCCGCACGCGCGTTCCACGTCCGTTCACGATTTTCCCACACGCATGTCCAACAACCCAGAGCCGGCTAACGCCGCAACATCCGCTTCCCCCGAAACCGTCCCCGCCGCCGCTACCCCCGCGCCGGCCACGCCCCCTCCATCCGCTCCTGCCGAAAACCTGATTCGCGTCGAGGGCGTCCTCGATATCGACGTCGGACGCGGTGGAAATGGTCAGCTGCTCGACGTCACGCGCATGGGCAAACGCCGCCCGACCGACCCCTTTGTTCCCAAGGAACTCATCCGCCGCTTCAAGTTGAAGACCGGCCAGATGATCGGCGCCACCGCCTTCCCTCCCGACGGACGCTTCCCGAACCCGAAGATCAAGTTCATCGAGACCGTCGATGGTCTCTCCATCGAAGCGCGCAAGGCGAAGATCGAGTTCACCCAGCTCCTCACTATCTCCCCGGAACAGCACCTGCGGCTCGAACACAAGGACGGCCGCCTGACGACCCGCGTCGTCGACCTGTTCTGCCCCATCGGCAAGGGTACGCGCGGCCTGATCGTCGCTCCGCCGCGCACGGGAAAGACAACCCTGCTCCGCGACATGGCCCTCGGCGTCCTCCAGAATCATCCGGAGTGCCACGTCATGATTCTCCTGGTGGACGAGCGCCCTGAGGAGGTCACCGATTTC
>JAJXYI010000248.1 GCA_021780625.1 bacterium
ATACGGCGTCGGCTCCTCCGCCACCCGAAAGGGCTCGGCCGGCTCCGGCTCGATCACCACCCGGACACGCGCCTTGAGGGCCGTGGCGACGCGGCGAAGCATGCTGAGCGAGTGACCTTCGTAGCCGGGGGACTCGAGCCGGCTGATCTGTTGCTGGGAGGTCTTGAGCAGCGCGGCCAGCTGCTGCTGCGAAAGCCCGGCCTGTTCACGCAGGGCGGCGAGTTGCAGGGCGACATCCCAGGCCTCCCCCGCCTGTTTGAATCGTGCGGCGAAGGCCGGATCCTTGAGCTGCTGCTCCAGGTAACGGTCGAAGTTGGTCTTCTTCATGACGCATGCCTCCTGAGCCAGTCGGCCCGACGAGCGGAAGCCGTGGCGAGGTCCCGCGCGGCGATGGCCTGGCCTTTGTTGCGAATGCCATGGACGGCAATGATGCGCCGGCCCTTTTGAAAGAACCAAAGGACCCGGGTGTTGAGTTTGCCGACGTGGCGCAGCTCCAGCAGTCCGTCACCGAGCGGTTTCGACATCGGGGCGCGGTGATTCTGCCGGTCCCGCAACCTTGCGAGACCGGAGACGACCGCGGCGAAATCGTCGGGGTCGGAGGTTTTGAGGGTATCGAGAAAGTCACGCACGGGACACCGTCCATCCTGGGTTTCGTAAAATTCTACGGTGAATTCCATGGGCGACAACATCAATATTGATGTGACCGCTCATGCGGCCAAGACGGCGTTGAGCTCGTCGAGCAGTTTGGACAGCTGCTCGCCAAAGAGCTGGTGGGCTTTGCCGAGGCCGCCGCGCTGGGAGAATGGCGCGTAGTCGAAATCGCCGGGCTCCATCGTGACTGCCGTCGCGATGTGGTCGCGGATGAGGTCGAGCCAGGCGAGTTGTTCGGGTGTGAAGGTTGTACCGGTCCTGGCTTTGTCGCTCATCCACTCGTTGAAACGCTCGCGGACGGAGTCGGCGAACGGGGCGAGCAGGGGCTGGCGCTCGAGGGCGAAGCGGACGAGTGGGATCAGATCGGCGAAGCGATGGGCGAACGACCGTCCGCGGACCTTGTCGGGTGCCGTGGCGGCGAAGGCTTGCCAGAGGATGTCCTCAGTCCAGGCGGCGTTCGTATCGCGCAGCTTGGCCTCCAACTCCTTCAGGACCGGCTCGGTGAGGCGCTGGGCGTAGGGTCGAGAGTAGAGGATCTGGAGTGCGGTGATCTCGGCGCGGTGCTGCTCGAGATAGTCGCGGAACGACTGGACCAGGGCTTGGGCGCGGGCTTTCGCGGCGGCGTCGAAACCTTGAAACTCGACCTTGTCGAGCGTGACGGTGTCGATCGTCTGTTCCGCGTCCTGCTTGGCCTTGGCGAGGGCGTCGCGGAAAACAGGATCGTCGAAGGGCGCGCAGGCGTCGGCGGTGAGCTGTTTGCGGGCCGCATCCAGGGACTCGGGAGTGACCTCTACGGGATCGCTTCCGGGCCGGCCGGTGGCAAGGGCGGCGATGGCGTCGGGGTCGCTGGCACGAAGGAGTTCGCCGGAGATTTGGCCGAGCGTTTTCCCACCGGCGAGGGCCGCGAGCGATTGGCGCTGAGCGGAGGTGATTTCGCGGTCGAGGCGGGTGAGCCGACCTGCCAGGGTCGTGAGGCTGTCCTCGTCGCGTTTGCCGAGAGCGACGCCCAGGAGGAGTTTGTCGAAAGCGACGCCTGGTTTGCGTTCGAGGGGGCGAGATTCGGTTTTGTCGCTCTCGCACACGCCCACGGCGTCGACGATCACGAAGTGGGTCTTCGCCCGGGCGTCGGCACCTGAGACGGCCTGGAGATCGGTCGGGGAGAGCACGCGTGTGCCGCGACCCTTCATCTGCTCGAAATAGACGCGACTGCGGACATCGCGCAGGAAGAGCAGGCACTCCAGCGGTTTGATATCGGTGCCCGTGGCGATCATGTCGACGGTTACGGCGATGCGCAGCTGGGGGGAGGTGCGGAATTCCTGGATGAGCGAGTCGGATTTCTCGTAGCGCTTCGTCTCGGGGTTGAACGTTTTGTAGGTGATCTTCTTGGCGAAGTCGTTGCCGTGACCGAAGGCCTCGCGGACGAGATGGACGACGTCCTCGGCGTGGGAGTCGTCCTTGCAGAAAATGAGGGTCTTCGGGACGAGCGTGCGACCGGGGAAGAGATCGGTGGCGAGGGCCTCGCGGAAGGCGGTCAGGACGGTGCGGATCTGCGAAGGGACGACGACGGAGCGGTCGAGGTCGCCGCCGGTGTAGGCGAGATCCTCGTCGAGAAGCTTCATGCGCCGGGCGCGGGTCTCCTTGCTGCGCTTGTCGACGTAGAACCCCTTTTTGACCGTCGCGCCCCGGGCCGTCACCTGTGTTTGGATACTATAGACATCGTAGCCGACGTTGACGCCATCGGCGACAGCGCGTTCGTGGCCGTACTCCATGACGAGGTTTTGGTTGAAGAAACCGATCGTCTGTGTGGAAGGCGTGGCGGTGAGGCCGACGATGTGGGCGTCGAAGTATTCGAGCACCTGTCGCCAGAGCCCATAGATCGAGCGGTGGCATTCGTCGGTGACGATGAAATCGAAGAACTCCGGCGGGAGGGCGGGATTGTAGGCGACCTCCTTGGGGCGGGCATCGGCGGCGCTGAGATCGGCGGTGGACTTGTCATCGAGATCGTCATCGAACTCCGCTTCGCCGCGCAGGATCGAGTAGAGACGCTGGATGGTGCAGATGGTGATGCGGGCGACGGAGTCGATGCGGTTGGAGGAAAGGAGTTGGACGTTGTAGAGCTCGGTGAACTTGCGGCCGGTGTCAGGGGTGACGAATTGGTCGAATTCGCCCTTGGCTTGGCGGCCCAGGTTGGCGCGATCGACGAGGAAGAGAATGCGGCGTGCGCCGGCGTGGCGGATCAGGCGGTAACCGAAGGTGCAGGCGGTGTAGGTCTTGCCTGCGCCGGTGGCCATTTGGATGAGTGCACGCGGGTGATCGGCCTGGAAGGATTTTTCGAGGTTGGTGATGGCCTCGACTTGGCAGTCACGCATGCGACTGCGCGAAAGCTCGGGAAAGCGGCGGAGGCGAGCGCGCAGGGTGTCGGGCTGCGAGAGCCACTCGGCGAGGGTGCCGGGCTGATGGAAAGCGAAGAGACGGCGCGAGCGCGGCTGGGGATCCCGTTCGTCGCGGAAGTAGGTTTCCACGCCCGTGGATTCGTAGGCGAAGGGGAGTCGGCGTGCGTCGGTGGGGAGGAGCGTTGCCAGGAACTCGGGGAGGTTTTCGGCGTAGTGGGCGGACTGATCGGCAACCGTGGAGAGGGTGGTTCCTTCCTTTTTGGCCTCGATCACGCCGACGGGGATGCGGTCGACGAGCAGAAGGTAATCGCAGCGACCGGAGGCCAGGGGCACTTCGCGCAGGGCTATGCCGCGGGAGGCACCTGGATTGAAGGCCTTGTAATCCTGCACAGCCCAACCTGCGGCGTCCAACAGGGCGTCGATTTTCGCGCGTGCGGTTTGCTCTGGTGTGAGGCTGGCTTCCACGGGTGGAGTGGAGTCGCGGGGTTGCGACCGGGCGAGAAGGAACCGTCAGATGGTAGTTGTTGCAAGACTGGAAGTCGCGGAACGTCGCCGACTTCGGCTGCGGTGGGTGCGAGTGGATCAATCACCCCGTCGATGTTGCCCGGGACGAGGTGTGGGCTTGGATTGGCGGGCCACTCGCGAAGCTCGCAGAGAACCAAGGGTCCCGCAGGCGCGGGATTATGAGCCTGACGAGCTGG
>JAJXYI010000578.1 GCA_021780625.1 bacterium
CCGGCGGGGCGCATCCTGCTCATCAACAATAGTGGATACGGCACATATGGACCGTTTCCAAAGCCCGATCTTCGCCGAAATTTGGAAATGTTGGATGTCAATGTGCGGGCGCCGGTTGCGTTGACGGGCGCCTTGTTGCCGTTGTTGGGCGAGCGCGGAGGGGCCGTCATCAACGTGGCGTCGACGGCGGCGTTCCAGCCGGTCCCAGGGATGACGAACTATGCGGCCACGAAGGCCTTCCTGTTGAACTGGAGCCTCGCGCTGTCCGTCGAGCTCGCGCCCAGGGGCGTCGCGGTATTGGCGCTCTGTCCCGGTCCGACCCGGACTCGATTCTTTGCGAACGCGGGGATGGGCGGCTCGATATTGCCCCGATACGCGGGACAGGAGGCGGAAGCGGTGGTGCAGGGGGCGCTGCGGGCCCTGGCGCGCGGACGCCGGCTGTACGTATCGGGCTGGAGCAACAAAGTGACGGTCGCGGCGGCCTCGCTGATGCCGCGTGTCCTTGCCGCCCGGGTCGCAGGCTGGGTGGTGTCGCGATTTCGTCCAACCGGATCCTGAGTCATGGGCGACGCCACTTCGCCGGACTTTGATCCACGACGCGCCTGTGCCTGGCCGCGGCGCCTGAAACAGGGGCCGATCCGAATGATCGAACCCTCGGAACTACGCAGCTGGATCCTGGTGGAGGACGAGGAATTGATCGTCGTGAACAAGCCGGGCGACGTCGTTTGCCATCCCTCGAAGGCGGGCCCTTGGTCGAGCCTGGTCGGGGCCGTCCGCGAGCATGCGAGCCTCGCAGCGGCGCACCTGATCTTCCGCCTCGACCGCGAAACCAGCGGCGTGGTGGTTCTCGCGAAAACGCCTGCCATGGCCAGCCGTCTCCAGAAGGCGATGCAGCGTCGCCTCGTCAGAAAATCGTATCTCGCGATCCTCTCCGGCGAACTCCCGGGAGAGGTCACCGTGGACCAGCCGCTCGGGGACGACGAGCACAGCCCGGTGTTCGTCAAATCCGCGGTTCGCCCGGACGGCCAGGCGGCGGTGTCGCGATTCACGCCGGTCTCGTGGGGCGGCGGCTTCACGCTCGCCCGCGTGGTGACCGAGACCGGCCGCAAGCACCAGATCCGCGCCCATGCCCGGTGGCTCGGGTATCCATTGGTTGGAGACAAAATCTACGGACCCGACGACCACCTGTTCATCGAGTTCCTGGACACGGGCTACACTCCGGAGCTGGCGGAGCGGCTGCTGCTCCCGCGTCAGGCGCTTCACTGCGCGCGGATAGATCTTCGCGAGGCGGGGCTGGACCGGGTGTTCACCGCGCCGCTTGCCCCCGACCTCCAGGACTTCTGCTCCTCCAGGGGCCTCAGAAGCCCAGTTCCCGCCTGACGGTCCGGAACGCCTCGACCGCCCGGTCGAGCTCCGCTTGGGAATGAGCCGCGCTCACCTGGGTGCGAATGCGGGCCGCTCCGTGCGGGACCACCGGATGAAAGAATCCGACGACATAAACCCCGAGTTCGAGCATGCGAGCCGCGGCCCGCTGGGAGAGGGCGGCATCGCCGATCATCACCGGCACGATCGGGTGTTCCCCCGGTTTGGGCGTGAATCCGGCGGCGGTCAGACCGCTCCTGAAATGCGCGGTGTTTGCCTGGAGCCGTTGCCGCAGCCCGGTATCGCGCTCCACGATGTCGAGAGCGGCGAGGGAGGCCGCTGCGACCGACGGTGCGAGCGAATTTGAAAAGAGGTAGGGACGTGAGCGCTGGCGCAGGAGCGCGATGATGGCGGAGCGGCCGCTCACGTAGCCTCCGCTTGCACCGCCGAGAGCCTTGCCGAGCGTGCCGGTCACGATGTCGACCCGCCCGGTGACGCCAAACAGGTCCGGGGTGCCCCGCCCGTTGGGTCCGACAAATCCGACTGCATGGCTGTCGTCAACGGCGACCAGCGCTCCGTGGTGCCCGGCGAGTGCGCAGATTTCGTCGAGCGGCGCGAACGTACCGTCCATCGAGAACACGCCGTCGGTGACCACGAGTTTGAAACGGGCTCCCGCTTCGTCGGCCAAGCGGAGCTGGGCCGACAGGTCGGCCATGTCGCGGTTTCGGTAGCGGAACCGGCGCGCCTTGCACAGCCGAATGCCGTCGATGATGGAGGCATGGTTGAGTTCGTCGCTGATCACCGCGTCCTCCTCGCCGAGGAGAGCCTCGAAAAGGCCGCCGTTGGCGTCGAAGCAGGACGAATACAGGATCGTGTCGTCGGTGCCGAGGAAGGCGCTGAGGCGGCGCTCGAGGCGGGAGTGGATCTCCTGCGTGCCGCAGATGAAGCGAACCGACGACAGACCGAAGCCCCAGCGATCCAGCGCGTCGCGCGCGGCGCGGACGACGTCGGGGTGGTCGGCGAGCCCCAGGTAGTTGTTCGCGCAGAGATTGATCACCGACGCGTGTTCGGTCGTGCCGATGACCGGCCCCTGGGGAGTCGTCATCACCCGCTCCACCTTGCGCAATCCGGCGCCGTCGATCGCCGCCAGGGTCCGCTCGAGATGGGCCTGGAACTCGGGTGTCATGACGCCCCGCCTTCCCAATCCAGCACGATCTTGCCGCTGCGTCCCGATCGCATCAGGTCGAAGCCCTCCTGGAACCGCGTGAACGGCAGGCGGTGGGTGATCACCGGCGTGATGTCCAGGCCGCTTTGGATGAGCGCGGTCATCTTGTACCAGGTCTCGTACATCTCGCGTCCGTAGATGCCCCGGATCGTGAGCATGTTGAAGACAACCTTGTGCCAGTCGATGGCGGCCGAGTCGGGCATGATGCCGAGCAGGGCGATGCGGCCGCCGTGGGTCATGTTGTCGATCATGTCGCGCAGCGCCTGGGGATTGCCCGACATCTCGAGCCCGACGTCGAATCCCTCGCGCATCCCGAGCTCCTTCTGGACGTCGGCGAGCTGCTCCCGGGAGACGTCGACCGCGCGGGTGGCTCCCATGCGGCGGGCGAGTTCGAGGCGCGCCGGATTGACGTCGGTGATCACGACCTTGCGCGCTCCGGATTTCCTGGCGATGGCGACGGCCATGCAGCCAATGGGGCCGGCTCCGGTGATGAGCACATCCTCGCCGACCAGGTCCCACTGCAGCGTGGTGTGGACGGCGTTTCCCAGGGGGTCGAAACACGAGAGCACGTCGAGCGGGATGGCGGGGTCGACGAGGACGGCGTTGCTGGCCGGAATGCAGAGGTATTCGGCGAAGGCTCCGTCGCGGTTGACGCCGACGCCGCGCGTATCCTTGCAGAGGTGACGCCTGCCGGCGAGGCAGTTGCGGCACACGCCGCAGACGATGTGGCCCTCGCCGTCGACGAGGTCGCCCGGTTTGAAGCCCTTGACGTTTGAGCCCACGCGCGCGATCTCGCCGACGAACTCGTGTCCGATCACCATGGGGGGCTTGATGGTCTGTTCCGCCCAATGATCCCAGTTGTAGATGTGAACGTCGGTTCCGCAGATGGACGTCTTCTTGATCCGCACGAGGACATCGTTGATGCCGGGTTCCGGGATGGGGACCTCGATCAGCTCGAGACCCTCTCCGGGCCGTGTCTTGGCAATCGCCTTCATGGTGGACTTCATGGGAAAAGGGAGCTGCGGCTGAATTCAGGCGAAGAAGTCTCCCTGTTCGATGGCGAGCAGGCGGGATTTCGTGTGTTTTCCGCCCGAGGCGGAAAAACCGACCAGTTTGCCGTTGGCACCCACGACCCGGTGACAGGGCATGAGGAGGAC
>JAJXYI010000535.1 GCA_021780625.1 bacterium
TTAACCCGTTCAAAGGGTGACGCGCAGGCCGTCGTAGGACAGGCCCACGCCGGCGGGCATGGTCGCCTCGACGGGGCCGTGATCCACATGGTGCGTGAAGTGGATCAGGAGCGTCCGTTGCCCGCCTATCGCCTTCGCGGCGGCGCAGGCCTCCTCGATCGTCATGTGCGTCGGATGGTCCTGCGGCCGCAGTCCATCCAGGACCACGAGATCCGCGCCGCGGGCGAGCGCGAGTGCTTCGGGGGGCACGCGTTTGCAATCGGTGTAGTAGGCGACCTTCCGCCCCGAGCTCCGCTCGGTGAACACCAGGCCCAGCGTCTCAACCGGGCCGTGCGGCAGGCGGGTCGACTCGATGGTGCCCTGTGGCAGCTCCATCCTCGGCGGCATGGGAGCCACTCGAAACGCGGCGTAGCCCTTGCTCCGCGGCTTCTCGCCAATCGCGTAGGGGAAAACCTGATGCAACCGCCCCCCGGCCTCGGGCGTGGTGTACACGGGCAGCGCGTTGCCTCCGAGAAAATCGCAGAATCGGCGCAAGTCGTCCATGCCCCCGACGTGGTCCGCATGCTCATGCGTCAGGATGAAGAGGTCTATCCAGTCGATCGACTCGCGCACGCACTGCAGGCGGAATTCGGGCGCCGCGTCGACCTGGACATGCAGACCGTCCATCACCACGTGCACGGAGGATCGGGTGCGCCGATTGCGGGGGTCCGACGACCGGCACACGCCGCACTGACAGCCGATCATCGGCACGCCATGCGAAGTTCCGGTGCCGAGAAAGATGATCTCCATGGGCCCACTGTCGGCCCACGCACGGCACGGCTCAAGCGCGCGTTCACAATTCCGGGGGCCTGCCCGCGGATCAAAGGTCGGGTGGCACCGTGCTGAGCGCTTCCTCGATGGTGGAGATCCCCTCCCTCACCTTGCTCATTGAATCCTGGTGGAGCGTTTTCATGCCGCCCCTTACGGCGATCTTCTTCAGCTCGGCCGTCTCGAGCTGCTTGTTTATCCCCTCGATCAACGCCTCGTCGGTGACCATCAGTTCGTGGATGCCAACGCGGCCCTTGTATCCATTGCCGCCGCACTTTGGGCACCCCTTGGGATTCCGACGGTAGACCTGGCCGCTCCAGCCGATGGCCTTCTCAATGATCTCGCGCTCGCGTCCCTCGGGTTCGTAGGCGACGCGACACTGCTTGCACACGCGCCGCATCAGGCGCTGCGCGCACACGCACAGCAGCGAAGACGAAAGCATGAACGGCTCCACGCCCATGTCCGTGAGACGCGCCACCGTCGACGGAGCGTCGTTGGTGTGCAGCGTGGACATGAGCAGGTGTCCTGTGAGCGCGGCCTCGACGGCGATGTCGGCCGTCTCCTTGTCGCGGATTTCCCCCACGAGGATGATGTCCGGGTCCTGACGGAGGAACGAACGCAGCGCGCTTGCGAAGGTCAGGCCGATCTGCCGGTGCATCTGCATCTGGTTGATGCCGGAAAGCGTGTATTCGATCGGGTCCTCAGCCGTGCGGATCACGATGTCGGGCGTGTTGATTTCGTTGAGCGCCGAATAGAGCGTCATCGACTTGCCGGAGCCCGTCGGCCCGCAATGCAGGATCATGCCGTAGGGCTGGCGGATCACTTCCCGGTACTTCGCGAGGTTCTCCGCGGTGAACCCGAGTGCGGGAAGCGGCAGAGTCGTCTTCTGCTTGTCGAGGATGCGCATCACCACGCCCTCGCCGTGATTGAGCGGCGCGGTCGAGACGCGGAGGTCGATATCGATACCCTTCTTAGTGAACTGTTTGAAGACGATTCGACCATCCTGGGGAAGCCGGCGTTCCGCGATGTCGAGGTTGCACATGATCTTCAGGCGGGCGATCAGTGCGGGGCCGACCTTGCGCGGAAGGCGAAGCTTTTCGTGGCACACGCCATCGACTCGGTAGCGGACGATGATCTCCTTTTCCCACGGTTCGACGTGGATGTCGGAAGCCCCCGCATAGAAGGCGTCCTCGATTATTCGGTTGGAAAGCTGGATGATCGTGCCGGACTCCTCGGAAACGTCATCGTCGCTGAGTTCCACGGCTTCCTGCTCGCCGTACTCCTGACCGATGCGCTCGACGACATCGTCGAAGCCTGCGGGGCCCTGGGCTGTTCCCGCCTTGCTGACCTTGTCGCGAATATCCCGCTCGCGCCCGAGGAGTCGGACGACGCGTTTGCCGGTCATCTCCTGGATTTTCGTGATGAGCGCCAGGTCGAAGGGATTCGAGAGTGCGACCAGCAGGATGTCGCCGATCTGCCCCGCGGGCAGGACGGTGTTTTCGATGCAAAAATCCTGGGGGATGCGCTCGTAGCTGGCTGGGGTGACGCGGATGCGCGCTACATTGCAGGGGGCGAGACCGACGGCCTTGGCCTTCGCAGCGAGGAGCTGGAAGGGCGTGATCCGGTATTCCTCCTCCAGATGCCGGTCGAGCGCCTCGCCCGAAAATTCGGTGGGTTGCGCCGCCACCTGGGCTCGCTGCTCCGGGGTCATGCGCCCCATGTCCTCCAGGGCGGCGATGATTTGGGTCTGAATCTTTCCGAGGGCCATGGCGGATCAGGCGGCCGAGCCGCGTTCGGATTCGATGCGTTCCAGCAGAGTGGATACGTTCTCGAGCGTCGTGCCGAACCACAGGATCGGCGCGTTGAGCTGCTTTTCCCAATACGTCCGGACGGCCGGGCTCAGGTAGTAGGCGGTGGCGATCAGGACAAACTCGTCCTCGCGGTCGAAGGGCACGGACCAGGTAGCCCAGCAGGCGGCCAGGTCGACGTTCTTCCTCAGCTCCTCGCTCACGTCGTAGGCGCGCAGGTCGACCAGCCCAATGCCGTCCGTGTCCACCAGATGTGCGAGGACGTCGTCCTCCTTCACGCATTTCAGCTCGTAGGCGAGCACGCCGAGCACGGTGGCCTGGCCCAGGTCGTCGGCGTTGATGATCTCGAGCAGCCGCTCGTTGGCCCGCTCTAGGTCCTCGATCTTCACGAGGTTGTGCTCCACGAGCGAGGCCCCAAGCAGCCGGTTGGCACGCATCACAAGGGGGCGATACTCGGGGTTCATGCGGTCAGAGCGTAGGGGCCGCACGAGCCTTGCCAAGCCCCGAGGCGGATAAAGGCCGGGGGGGCGGGAGCGACGCGCGTCAGCGTTTTATCGCCACGTGATCCTCGCCCTTCAGCGCAATCACCTTCTTCAGCAGAGTCTTTTTGAGCTTATCCAGGCCGGTCTGCTCCGAGCAGGAAATCTCGACCACCGGCACCTTGTGGCGGCGTTTGAACTTCGCCAGGTTCGCCTTCGCTTCCGGCAGGTCCATCTTGTTGGATGCAACCAGACGCGGTTTCTTCAGGAGATCCTTGGAATACAGCCCGAGCTCGTTGAGCAGGGTCTTGTAATCGTCGCGGGGATCGCGGTCGTCGACGCCCGCCATGTCGATGATGAGCACGAGCACGGAGCATCGCTCGATATGCCGGAGAAACCGGTGTCCGAGCCCGCGATTGTCGCTGGCGCCCTCGATGAGCCCGGGAATGTCCGCGAGCAGGAGCCGCTGGTGACTCTCCGGAAACTCGATCACGCCGATCTGCGGATGGAGAGTCGTAAAGGGATACGCCGCCATGCGCGGCCGGGCCTTCGTGATCGCGTTGGTGAGCGACGACTTTCCGGCGTTGGGGAATCCAACGAGGCCGATGTCGGCGATGCTCTTCAGCACGAGCCTGAACACGCCGAGC
>JAJXYI010000076.1 GCA_021780625.1 bacterium
CGAAATCATCTCTCCGCAAACGCGTCGCGCGCTATGCCAGAGTTTCGACCTCTATGGCGAACTTTGGCGCGCGCGCGGCGGGGCAACAGTTTCTGGGCATCAACGCCGACCGGCAAAAACAGGCGGGGAGCCGATCGAACCGAAATGAATTGTACCCTCAGGTCCTCGAATCGACGGCGAAGGAGGATCGGATCATGACCCGACCTGTCGGCCGACTTCTGGAAGAAGCCCTTCGCCTTTCGAATCACGAACGCGCAGCGCTCGCAGCCAGTCTGATCGAGAGTCTTGACCCGGATGTCGATGATGACACCACTGCCGCCTGGGACGACGAGGTTCGGAGACGCCTTGACGAACTCGACCGCGGTGAATCCACGGGGATTCCCTGGTCAGAGGCACGTTCCCTGATCACGGACGATGTCGATGATTCCTCGAAGGATTGAGCGTTACTCCCTCGCCGTAGCAGTGGCGCACGCCGCACGACGCTGGTACGGCCACGCCTCTCAACGAAACGGGAGAAAACGTAGCACCCGGGACCGTCAGATCGCGCCCGTACTACCCTGACGATCGCGGGTCTACGTCTCCTCCCTCCTTCAACGGTGACCCTACCCGGCCAGGTCCGCGAGCGTCATGCCGTTGGCCCTCAGGTTGGCGAACATCTTGGCGAGAAGCTCCGCATCGAACTCGGGCATCTCGATGATCGCGTCCGCCCCGGTCTCCGGCTCAGAGTCGGGGCGGTGGACCTTGAGGCCGACCGGCCCGGTAACCAATGGGAGCTTCTCGTTGACCGTGGCCTCGGGTGAAGCCGGCTTACGGGCGGTCTTCGGTCCGCTGGTGACCTTCGTCCAGGAGCGTTGCATGTCGGACTGGTCGATTCGGTCGGCGAGCGACTTGGCGAGGGCCAACTGGAGGTTGGATTCGCCGGCCATCGCGGCGAGGCCGTCCTCGGAGAACTCCCCTTCGAGGGCCTGGGCGGCCGCCATCTTGCGGCTCATCAACTGCATGGCCCGGTGCTGCATGGTGCCCTTGTAATACAGGTAGTAGACCCGGCAGTCGCGGGGCTGGCCGATACGCCAGGCACGACGGGCGGCTTGTCGCATCGTGAAGAGGTTGTAACCCGTCTCGTAGAAGACGAGCGTCGCGTAGTTGTGACCCCCTTGGGCCTTGCTGAACAGGTCGAGGCCCGTGCTGACGAGCTGAGGGTGGGAGATCATCACGTCGAACTCGCGGCCGTGGCGAGCGATCCAGTCCTCGCGTTCCTTCGGGTCGACATCGCCGGAGCGGAGTACGCCGACCTTGAGCCCCTGGGCTTCGAGGAGGGTCTTGAGGCGGGGCTGGACGTTTCGCTTGCCGGTCATCTGGACGTAGACCCAGGTCTGGATACCATCGGCCTTCTGCCGCTGGCAGATGTCGATGAGCGTTCGTTCCTTCGGGTACACGACCGAGTCGGTGAGGGACCGGGGTGTCACGACGCCGACGAAATTGTCGAGGGTGCGGACGCCGGGGCGGTCCCAGTATCCGACGGTGTGGCCGAGCTTGAGCCGGGCGGCGTCAGCCGGACCGTTCTCGGCGGCGACTTCGGAACGGGCAAGCTCGAACGCTTTCAGTAGCTCCTTGTCGTGGTCCCAGCCCCAGGGGCGGTCGGGGTAATCCATCGCGGTCCAGAGATAAGCACCGAGCAGCTTCATGCTCCCCTCGCGGAGCAGATCCTTGTTCGCGAACTCCAGCGTGGCGGTGACCCGGTCGTACTCAGACTTCTGGTCCGGGAGCATGTCGCAGGCCACGTCGATCCAGCCGGCCTGGGCTCGGGCGTCGCGATCGGGGTCGCCGGTCGGCAGGAAGGGGCCGCCGGTATACTCGAACAGGTCGGGCAACTCCGACGCGAGTTCCTCCAGGGTGATGAACATCGACGAGCCGATCATGTGCCGGCCGAAGAGAGTGGGCATGACGCCCGGTCGCACGGCCTTGCGTTCGGTCGACTTGCCCGATCGAGCCCGACGCATCGACTTGACGTTCTTCCGCACGGTGGGGCCGCCGGGATCGTCCTCCCTGGTGGTGACGATCCGGTCGATCCGGCCGTAGGTCTCGGTGAACGCCAGGTCCTTGCCCCACTCGAAGCCCTCGTCGCGGAGCGTCTGCGGGGTGAGCCGGATCATCAGCGGATACAGATGGTTGGCGTAGCCGCCGATGATGGTGCCGGTCAGTGCGAGGGTGTGCCGGGCCGAGGCGATCAGCTTGCCGCACGCCATCGACTGGGCGGATTCGTCGGACTTCTGCTCGTGGACCTCGTCGATGATCAGGTACTGGAAGTACCGTCGCAGTTTCTTCTGGATGATCCTGGCCGGTGCCCATCGGTAGGGGCGGCTCGTCCAGTTCCAGAGCGGCTCGTTGCACTCCCGCACGACCCACGTCTTGCCGGCGTGGGAGACCTCCTGACCGGGCGGACGATCGCGATGCGGGCTGGGGATCGGGGAGAGGATGTCGCGGCCGTTCTGCTTTCGTTCGGGGTCGAGAACCTGCTCCAGGTAGCGGCTCTGGCAGGTCTGCTGCGTGCTGGAGAGGTGCTTTTCGCCGAGAGGGACGCCCCTCTTGTCGCGGGCCACCGTGCCACACTTCGGGCAGTAGTGGACGCGGGCCGTGACGTTCACGATGACGGGTTCGCCCCGATGATCGCGAACCGGACGGTCGTCCTCGTCGAGCTTGGGCACGCGGTCCACGACCACGGATTTGCTCGATACGGCGGTCTTGCACGCCTCTCCGTTGAATCCACGCCGGGGGTCGGAGATGCCCAGCCAGTCGGGATACCACTTGGCCTGGTTGCGGCCCAGGACGTAGAACTCCGGCCCCTGCGGCTTCGCCCATCGGCCGCCGCTCTTGTGGTCGAGGAGCTTGACGACCTCGGTCCACTTGTCGAAACGGTGGGCGATCGCCCCGGGGATTGTCTCCTCGATCTCGCGTGCCCACTTGGTGATCAGGTGGTCCGGGCAGAGCACGATGCAGCGGAACTTGCCGCCGAAGCCGCCCTGATTCCGGGATCGCTGGGCGTGCTTGAAGACGCTGGTCATGCCCAAAAACGTCTTGCCTACCCCCATCTCCCCAACGATAAAGCCGTTACCGACGTTGTCGAGCATCTTGATCGCGGCGGCGACCACGTGCTTTTGGGGCTCGAAGGGATCGCGGAGCATGTCGTCAAAGTCGGGCAGAGAATTGCGGCCGGGGACGTGGAGCGGGTCCAGGCTCTCGATCGCCTTGCGGCCGAGGATGCGGCCGAAGTTCTTGAGGTACCCGTCGAGGCTCGTGATCGCCGCGAGCGGCAGGGTCGAGGCATCCACATTCTCGATGGCGTCGGATGCGATTTCAGGGACGTTCATCAGGGAAGTTCTCCAGGTCCGTACGTGGGAATCCCGGCTCGGGTGAAGCCGAGTTGGTTGAGGTCTGGTTAACGAGAGGGGGTCAGCGAGAGAGGGGAGTGCGGATCGCGATCTTGCCGTCGGCGAGACCCTGGCTGACGATCGCGTCGAGGGTCTTGGTCGTGGCGGCCAGGACGCCGCAGAGGCAGTTGAAGACGTGGGCTTCGTCGAGGTGTTCGTCCGCCCGGAGTTGCTGCTCGATGTACGTAAGCGCCCGATCCTACCAGCCCCAGGCGCTGGCCACGGCCGCCCGCTGAGGCGCGCGACCCCGTCAACCTTGCGGGACTTCCCCGGCCGGCGTCGCTCTGAAGCTCAACTCTTTCGCGAGGAAGA
>JAJXYI010000018.1 GCA_021780625.1 bacterium
CAATGGCATCCGGGTGGGACCGAGCCCAGTCGGCGACGTAGCGCTCCAGGTACCCGACGCCGACAGGTTCGCCCTTCACGGCGCGAATGCATTCACATTCGCACTGACTTTCCTGGGGGCAGACGCGACCGGTCACGGCGGGCAGCGCGTTGTCCGCGAGCAGGCTGCGCGCCGCTTCGGGCAGGTTGCCCTGGGTGAGCAGGTCGAGGAAACGCGGGATGTTCACGTTCACCGGGCAACCGTTCATGCACCGGGGGTCCTTGCACTGCAGACAGCGTTGGGCCTCCACCAGGGCCAGCTTCTCCGGGAGCCCGAGATTGACCTCCTCAAAATTCGACCGGCGCACGCCGGCGTCCTGCGCAGGCATCGCCTGGCGCTTCAGCTGAAGGCGTTCCTTGGTGGTGATCTTGGTCGGTTGCACGGGAGGATTCCTCAAAAGGGGCTGTGGTCCTGGCCTTGCTCAGGGTTTTCCGAGGCCGATGTGGCACTCGTGGTCCAGGCTTCGCTGAAGAGCGGCCTGCTCGAACTCCCGGTAGGTCGTGGAGCGGTCCGCGAGCATCGCGAAGTCCACCTGGTGTCCGTCAAATTCCGGGCCGTCCACACAGGCGAAATAGGCCTTGCCCGCGACCGAAACCCGGCACCCGCCGCACATGCCCGTTCCATCGACCATGAGCGGATTGAGCGACACGATCGTCCGGACTCCGTACGGACGGGTGAGCTCCGCGACCGCCCGCATCATGGGAACCGGTCCGACGGCATACACGATGTCGACGCCACCGGCCGCGAGCAGTTCAGCGGCGGCCTGCGTGACGAAGCCCTTGCGACCGTAGCTTCCATCGTCCGTACAGACTACTACGTCGCCCAGACGCTTGAGCTCGTCCTCGTAAATGACCCAATCGCGGGACCGGCCGCCGATGACGCTTGTCACGTGGACCCCGGTCCGGGACAGCGCCTGTGCGATCGGATGGACGACCGCGGTGCCGACGCCGCCACCGACGCAGACTGCGCGGCCCCGCTCGATCAGTTCGGTGGGATGGCCAAGCGGGCCGGCGATGTCGCGGATTGCGTCTCCGACCCCTAGCGCGACGAGGTCGCGCGTGCTCTTCCCCACGGCCTGAATCACGAGCGTGATCGTGCCGGTTGTCGGGTTCGAGTCGGCGATCGTCAGGGGAATGCGCTCGGCGCCCTCCCCTTTCCGCACGATGACGAACTGCCCCGCCTTCCGGATCTGCGCGATGCGGGGCGCCGTCACTTCGAGTCGCGTGACGTTGGGGCTGAGTTGAACCTTGGCGACAATCGGGTGCATGAGAACAGGCGATCGAACAGGGCGAAATCGACGCGACCTAAGGAAATCTCCGCCAGGGCCGAAGAGTCAACGCCGCCGCCCCGTCCGAACCCGCGGCGGAGTGCCGGGCATCCGCCGCCGCCCGATTCATTTGAATTGCACAACGATCTATTTTTAAACGTGTTCCAATTTCCGCCCTAAGGGACATTCGCCAGCCTCTGCTGTCCGGCTTGAGCCAAACGACGCCGAGTGATTCCCAAAAAAGGCATACCTCCAAAACGGGTTCGCGACAGCGACTTGATACGAGTCGGGTTCCGGAAGCGTCTGGACACCCCGGACGCCCAACGGCAGGTTCTCAGGACTCAGCAGGGATGCCCCAGCCCCCGGCGTTGATCGTACCACCAGTCCATTGTCGCCATGCGCCTCCTCCGATTCATTTCCCTCGCCGCGCTCGTCGCAGTCTCGTGTCGAGCCAACTTCTTCGACGCCTTGTTCCGACACGATGTGTCCGTGGTGACTTCGACGCAGATCACGGACCAGGGTCGAAAAGTGGCCCCGCCGTCCCCCGGGCATCCGGTTTACTACATTGCGATCGACGTCGGTTACCACGACTTTGGCGGCATCATCGCGGGCGATCGGAAGCCCACTCCGGCGGAAATGATCAAGGTCATCGCCAAGGTGCTCGCGAAACACGGTTTCCTGCCCGCGACCAAGCAACATCCGCCCACCGAGGTGATCGCCTATGCGTGGGGAACGATGTACTCGGTGACGATTCCGTCGCCCAATCCGAACCTGCCGGACATCCAGTTGAACCTGGCCCAGAAGCTGAAATTCCTGGGCGGCGAACAACTCGGAATCTACCACCGGGGCGGACTCGATTCGACCTTCGACTCGCCGTTGGGACTGACCTTCAACACGCCGGACCAGAGCACACTGTTGTCGACCGCCTCGGACGACCTCTACGTTGCGGCGCTGACCGGCTACGATTATGCGGAATTCGCGAAGCATTCGAAGGCCGTGCCGCTGTGGAAGACGCGGATCAGCTGCCCCTCCCGCGGACTGGCGATGAATGAGACGCTACCAACCATGCTTGCGATCGCCGCGCCGTACATCGGCCGCGAGACGGCACATCCCATCTGGGCCGATGCCTCCGACAAGTACAAGCCGGACATCAAACTGGGCAACCCGGTCCTGGAGGAGTACATCGACTCGGGGAAGATGCCGGTGATCAACCAGCAGAAGAAGGGGCGTTGAGGCCGCCCCGGCGGGGTCACTCCACCTCGCCCGGCTTCGCCGCCTCCTGGGGTGCGGTGACCCGCAGCCGGATCGTCTCGAGATTTTCGCGGATGAGGTCGCCCATCGAGCGACAGGCCAGGAATTCGCGACGCTTGTGGTGCTCCGCGAGCGAATCGCGCAGCTGGACGAAGTGTTCCTCGGGGGCGAGCTGGTCGCCGGACATGGCCGTCAACAGCTGGTCGACACGCTCGTCGACGATCGCGCGCCGCTGGAGGATGAGCACCTGCTCCTCGCGCTGGTACTGGCGCGCGGTCTCGAGATTGAGGTGCTTGAGGCAGTAGGCGACGAGGGGCTGGTTGTCCTTGAAAAACTGGGGCCGGTAGAAATTCATCCGGCCCTCGTAGGTCTGCTGGTCGAAGTCCATCGCGCGAATGCGGATCTGCGCGCCCTCGAAATCGGGCGTGATGACGACCACGAAATTGTAGCTCCGCATGTCGCCCAGCAGGCGCACGAAGCAGCGCTCGTTGAACTTCACCAGTTCCTTGGCCACGCGGATCGGCCGCAGTTCCTCGCTGTCCAGCCAGCGCTTGACGAAGATGTCCCCCGGTATGCCCGCGATGTGTTCCTCGACGAGGGTGTCTCCATAAGTCAGATACGTCAGTCGGTTCGGCGAAAGCAGGTGCTCGAGTTCCAGCCCGTAGATGCGCGAGGCGTCGCCCTTCTTGATGTAGAAGTAGTCGGGGTTGTCGTTGTAGGCATTGACGATCCGGATGCGGAACGGCGCGGAATTGCCGAAGGCGCAGAAGTCGATGCGGTCGATGTAGAGATGCTTCATGAAGGACAGGTCGCCATCGACGCGAAGCAGGGCGTACATCTCCTTGAGGTCCTCGTTGAGCGACTCCATCTCGAAGCGGTCATACACGACGGTTTCCCAGAGTGTGGGACGGCCCGCCGCGTCGCTGAGCGGGGCGCTTTCTGCAAAGCGGCGGAGCCGCTGGTAGCTGGCGGGAAGCGGCCGGTCGCGGCGGTAGCGGACGAGGTATCGGCGCAGGCCTTCGCTTATCGGAAAGCTGGGCTTCTTTTCCTGCGTGTGCAGGGGCATCGGTTGCGCCGGGAACTCCATGAAGCCGAGCATGAGCCCGGCGCGGGGATCTTGGCAATTCGGAGCGCAGTCACTCGCCCATGCGGCTGAGCTGGTCGGGCGTCACCCCGGTG
>JAJXYI010000331.1 GCA_021780625.1 bacterium
GGGAATGCGCCCGGCCAGATGCGCCACCGCGTAGGCCTTGCGGCTGATCACCGCGCCAAGCCCCTGTCCGAGCGCCGACACCAGGGCCCACGCCACGCCCGTCCTCCAGGCGCGCGGCTCGAGGCTGGGCCAGCTCGAGGGCATCAGCCCGATCGCCACGCCGAGCACGGTAAGCGCCGCGAGCGCCCATTGGCCCGCACCGAGGCGGGTTCCGAGCCAGGCCGCCTCGCCGCCTGCCGCGACCCAGACTGTGAGGCACTGCACGATCAGCATCGAGAGGCTGGCGCCCAGCCTCGGCAGCGACTGGAACATCGCCAGGCCGCCCAGGCCGAAGCCCGCTACGCCGCTCAGAAACAGCCAGGCCGCGACCGAGGGCCCCGCGGCTGCGCCGCCGTGGAAGGCGACCCACGAGCCGAGCACAAGCGCCGCGAGGACCAGCCGCGCGAGATTGGCCGGCACCGGACCGAGCAGCAGCGCGGAGCGACCCGCGAAGACCGCCGTGACCGCGAAAAAGATCAGGGTAAGAAACGCGCCGGCCATGCGCGGCGAGTCTCGCCGCGCAGCCGTCCCCTGTCGAGCGCACCCTCAACGCCACCGCAGCACGGGAAAGCGAAGGGGAAAGAAGCGAGCAGCCCATTCGACAGGCTCGGGGCCTTCGGCGGAAAACGAGCATGATTCCAGCGGTTGGCGAGGACGATGTGGAGTGCCTTGACCTGGAGTGCGGAATCACGATTCCGCCCTGCGCGGGAGGCTAGGCCTCCCGGCTCCTCGCGAGTCCGCGTCACGTCTGCGCGGACTCATGCACCAATCGCGGCAGTAGCCGCTGATTCGAAAGGCGGAGAGCAGAGCCCCTCGTCCCAGGGCGAAGGCGGAAGACGTTCTGCTTTGGGAGTGCGGAATCACGATTCCGCCCTTGGACACGAGCCTCGGCTCGTGCCTGGAGGTTTCGGAATCCGAAACCTCCACCGCGGGCGGTCGAGCCCACTCGTTCCGGAGCTGCAAGCCGCCAAGTCGGCCCGTCAAAAGCGGAATCGAAATTCCGCACTCAAAAAATGAAGAGCTTGCATGCGGCTGGAGCTATGGAGTGCGGATCCTCCCAAAGGCCCTGAGCCAGCCAAACAGGGGCTCCGTCCCGCGCCTGCGCATTCGCGCCGCGGGACGAGGCCCGACTCAGGCCCTGCGCTCAGCCGGCGCGCGAACGCACCGCGTCCGCGATGCGGGCCTCGGCCTCGGCCACCGGGATCTTGGCGACCTCCTTCTGGTCGCGCCACTTCAGCTCGACCACGCCCTCCTTGAGTCCCTTTCCGCCGACCGTGATGCGCAGCGGGAGGCCGATCAGGTCGGCATCCTTGAACTTCACGCCGGGGCGTTCCGCGCGATCGTCGATCAGCACATCGGCTCCCGCACTCTCCGCGGCGGCGCCGAGCTTCTTCGCCATCTCGAGAGCCGCGGCGTCCTGCGGATCGAGCAGGCACACCAGGACCTGGAACGGCGCGACTGACCAGGGCCAGAGGATGCCGTCGGCGTCGTGGCTCTGCTCGATGATCGCCTGCATCGTGCGGCTGATGCCGATGCCGTAGCAGCCCATCTCCATGAAATGGGTCTGCTTCTTGTCGTCGGTGTACACCGCGTTGAACTTTTCGGAGTACTTCGTGCCGAGCTTGAAGACGTGGCCCACCTCGATGGCGCGGCGGATCTTCAGCGGCGCGCCGCACTTCGGGCAGGGCTCGCCGGCCTTGACCGTGCGGAAATCGCCGAAGCTCGTGATCGCGAGGTCGCGGGTCACGTTCACGTTGCGCAGGTGGAAGCCGTCCTCGTTCGCGCCGGTCACGCCGTTGCCGATCAGGCGAATCGCGTGGTCCGCGAACACGCCGGCGAGGGCCGAGGGATTCCGGATCGTGCCCTTCACCGCGCCCAGGCTGCCGGGCTTGGCTCCCAGCACGGGTTCGATCTCCTCGGGCGTGGCGGGACGGAAGAGTTTGAAGCCGAGGCTGCCGAGCTTGGCCTCCTCGAGCTCGTCGCAGCCGCGGAGGATGACGATGAACGGCTTGTCGTCGCCGACGTAGACCAGAGTCTTGAACTGCTTGTCGCCGGGAACCGAATACGGCGCGGCCTCGAGCGAGGCGATGGTGACGACGCCGGGCGTGGCGAACTTTTCGACGGCGCCGGCGGGCTCGGCGTCCTTGAGGTCCGCCGGGACGATGCCGCTCTTGGCCTTCTCGCGGTTCGCGGAATAGCCGCTCTCCTCACAGTACACGACGTCGTCATCGCCGACCTCGGCGGGCACCATGAACTCGTGCGAATAGCTGCCGCCCATCACGCCGGTGTCGGCCTCGACGGCGATGGCCTTCAGGCCGACCCGCGCGAAGAATGCCTCGTAGGCAGCCTTCATAGCCAGGTAGCTCTTGATCGCGCCGGCGTCGTCGGCGTCGAACGAATACGCGTCCTTCATGATGAACTCGCGGGCGCGCATCAGCCCGTAGCGCGGGCGGATCTCGTTACGGAACTTGGTGGCGATCTGGTAAAAGTTCTTGGGCAGGTCGCGATAGCTCGTGATCTCGGACTTTGCGAGGGGCGTGATGATCTCCTCGTGGGTGGGTCCGAGGACGAACTCGGGATCGCGCGGGGCGCGTTTGCCGGCGCCGGCGTGATCGGCGCGGTACATGATCTCGCGTGCGGCCTCCCAGCGGGGCCCCTGCTGCCAGTTTTCGACCGGGTGCACGTGGGGCATCCAAAGCTCGATGGCGCCGGCCCGGTCCATCTCCTCGCGGCAGAGTTCGGTGATCTTGCGGATCACGCGCAGACCGAGGGGCATGTAGGTGTAGAGACCGCCAGTGAGCTTGCGCACGAGGCCAGCGCGCACGAGCAACTTGTGGGACGTGATCTCGGCGTCCGCGGGACTCTCCTTGAGGGTGGGAATAAAAAA
Source organism: bacterium (assembly GCA_021780625.1). The sequence goes on from JAJXYI010000331.1 coordinate 2,927, forward strand.
CTGGGACCAGAGCTTCATAAAGCCCGGCACCGAAGCAAGGCGCCCAACCAAGGGCAACGGTAAAGCGGGAGGGGCGACCACGGCAGCCTGAACCACAAACGAATTTAGCAGGGATGGTGGGGATACAAGGGATGGTCCGATGGAGGGTCGGAGCGGAATGCATGCCTCGCCAGGCGTCAGACCAATGAACTATTCCGACCGAGCGTCTGGCTGGAACTCGATCAAGGCCGCCAGTATTCCACCAAAGATCGTCATTTTGAAACCGCTGCCCCCTCTGATCCCAGCAGGCGGCTGCATCGATCTGCGATCGCGCGAGACCATGCACCACGAACCATAGAATGACCTTTGAATGGACGGGCGGATAAACGTCGTCCGAACGGCAAACGATGCCTCGTCAAACCCGGCCCGCTCGGGGATCGCGTCCTTTTACCAAGTCCGCCTCCATGCCCTTCATCCCTGTTAAATTCCAGTTCGCCCACCCAGGTCGTTGCGATCGGAGGACCTCAGCAAGGAGGGGCCCCAGGGCCAACCGAGGTTCCCCGGCCCACTCCCGGCTTGCTCGGTCGGATGACTGGAGGCATCATGATGCCGTTATGCGAACTACTCTTGGCATCAATGATGCGCTGCTCCGTGAATTGCGGCGCCGGGCGTCCGAATCCGGTCGGCCATTCCGAGCGGTGGTCGAGGAAACCCTCCAACTGGGGCTCGCCCGAGCCAGCCAGCCTGCGCGGGCACAACGTCCGTTCCGCGTCCGTCCGCACGCGCTCGGACTCAAGCCGGGTTTTCGTGGGGTCAGTCTCAATCAACTCTACGACCAGGTGGAGGCCGAGGCCACTGCCCGCAAACCGTGATCGTTCCCGACGTCAACCTGCTCGTATACGCTTACGACCGCACCGCGCCGGCGCACCGCAAGGCCCGCGCGTGGTGGGAATCCGTCCTCTCCGGCTACGAACCGGTCGGCCTTCCCTGGATCGCCGTGCTCGCATTCGTCCGGCTGACGACTCACCCCACGCTCAACGACAACCCGATGACCGTCGTCCAGGCGCGCGAGTGCGTGGAGTCTTGGCTGGAACGCGGGCATGTGCGCCTTCTTTCTCCCGAGGCGACCACCTTTCTCCGGTTCTTCGAGTTGCTGGCTGTCGGCGGCGTCGGTGGCAATCTCTGCACCGATGCCCTTATCGCCGCTCTGGCCGAGGAGCACGGCGGCAAGGTGTACTCCAATGACGCCGATTTCGGCCGCTTTGCCGGAATCGCCTGGGAGAACCCGCTGCGCTAACACCATCCCAAGGCTTCAGATCCCGCCCCCCGAGGCGCGAGTCGAGTCTCGCGTCCCAAAGGCTGAGCCGAGGCTCAGCACTCCATATCGGAATCAGAATCCACATGGAGAGAAAGTCCGCCAGGGACAGGCGGATGGCCGTCCTCCGAGCCCCAAACGACAACTCATCAAACCCGGCCCGCTCGGAGATCGGGCCCTACCGGGCGCGAGTCCAGCCTCGCGTTCCCGCATGCGCGGGACGGTGCCAGGTCACCGCACTCCACATCGATTAGCAACGCACTCCAATTTCAGCTTTCAGCGTTTTAGCTTTCAGCTTTTCCCTCCCCCATCCCTTCCATCCCCTTCATCCCTGTTAAATTCCAGTCCAAGGTCCGATCCTCAAAAAAACCCCTTGCCTAACGCGGGTCCGGGTCTTTACTTCCCGACCTTTTAACCAATTCCACACATGGCCCGCATCTGCGCAGTCACAGGCAAACGCCCCGTCAAGGGCTCCATCATCAACCGCAAAGGTCAGAGCAAGAAGAGCGGCGGCATCGGCACGCACGTGACGAGCATCACCAAGCGCAAGTTCCGTCCGAACCTGCAGCGCGTCAAGGTGAAGCTTCCCAACGGCGGCACCAAGCGCATGCTGGTTTCCGTGAAGGCCATCAAGGCCGGCAAGATCGAGAAGGCCGTCTAAGGCTCCTTCATCCATCCCTTTTGACACCCGTGGCTGATCCGTCGGCCACGGGTGTTCGTTTTTGTTAACAGGGATGGAAGGGATGTAGGACACCCATCCGGATTGAACTAAAGGGAACGAAGCGGGCTTCGATCAGCAACGCCAGGGATGCGGGCTTGTGGTTTGAGACTCCCAAGGTTGAAAACCTTAAGAGTTCGCGGAAGGGACAGGAGGACAATCGTCCCCCTGGTGCCCCCTCGAACGCGGCCCGCTCGGAGATCGGGCCCTACCGGGCGCGAGTCCAGCCTCGCGTTCCCGCATGCGCGGGACGGTGCCAGGTCACCGCACTCCACATCGATTAGCAACGCACTCCAATTTCAGCGTTTCAGCTTTTCAGCGTTTCAGCTTTTTCCGCCCATCCCTGTGAATCCCCGTTTGGTTCGCGCCCATTTTTTCGCTTCCCCAGCGGCGGCTTTCACGCTGCGCTCTTGCCGCCATGCCCGACCGCGCCCGACGCACGCTTCGCGTCATCCACTACAATCCCTGGGCCGAAGGTCTTGAGGATGCCCTGACCTATGTCAGCCGGCTCCCCTCGCTCGACCTCGGGCCGCGCATCGCCGAGCCGGGCAACGTGAAGATGAAGACAATGGCGCGGCTGGATGCCGACTGGCACGGTGAAAGCACCCGCTGCTTCGCCTCGCTCGAGCATCCGGACATCGATTTTCCGCCCGCGCTCGTGCTTGGCCGCCAGGGGTTTTCGGAGCTGCTTTCAATCGCCATCCCGCCCGGGGAGGAATGGTGGTTCATCACGAACGGACAGCACCCCTCCGGACTCGAACACTTGGCCGGCAAGGTCTTCGGAGCGCTCGCCGCGCGCGGGATCCGAATCCTCTACTACGCCTTCGACGAGGCGAGCCGGGCGATGCCGTGTTTTTCGCAGATCGCCCCGCACCTGTCGGTGCTGATCCACGACGAGTTTCCCCTCGACCCGGCAGGTCAGGCTCGGCTCTCCCCGCGCTGCCTGGTGCGACACCGGAGCTGGGTCGCCAATCTGGTCCCCTTCTCCGCCCCCTTCGTCGAGGAGCCCGAGGAAAAGCTGGTCTTCCTGGGATCCGAGATGGGCCTGACGCCCCATCGGCAGCGGCAGGTGAGCTTCCTGCGCGAGACCTTCAAGGATCGCTTCGTCGCGATCCACGACCATTCGCTCGCGGTGGGCGACCGCACGGCGCTCGGCGCCCGGTTCAAGGCCAGCCTCTGTCCCGAGGGCCGCAAGTTCACGACGCCCGCCATGGCCCGAACCCACACCGACCGCCCATTCTGGTCGGGCTGCCTCGGCCTCGTGCCGGTATCGGAGAATTCACGACAAGGGGGCCGGCTCGACGAGCTCGCCGCCGAAGGCCTGCTCCTTCGCTACGCCCACGGCGATCTCAAGAGCCTGCGCGAAGCCTGCGAGCAGGCGCTCGCCACCCCGACTGCCGACCGGCGGCGGATCTACGATCACTACAACCGGCACGAGACCGTGGGGCCCGTCGTCGTCGACGCCCTGCTCGCCGCACCCTGAGCCCGCCCGCATTCGGGGTTGAAAGCGGCCGCAGGTTGCGCTGACACTCCCCCGCACCGCGATGTCCAGTTCCTTCGGAAAACTCTTCACGATCACCACCTGGGGCGAAAGCCATGGTCCCGCCGTCGGCGTCGTCGTCGACGGCTGCCCGCCCAAGCTCCCGCTTTCCCCGGACGAGATCCAGATCGAACTCGACCGCCGCCGCCCGGGCCAGAGCGACATCGTCACGCCCCGCAAGGAGGAGGACAAGGTGCAGATCCTCTCGGGCGTCTTCGAGGGGCACACGACGGGGACTCCCATCTCGATGCTCGTCCCGAACGCCGATCAGCGGCCCGGGGCGTATTCGGAGATGAAGGACGCCTTCCGCCCGTCGCACGCGGATTTCGCGTACCAGTCGAAATACGGCATCCGCGATCACCGCGGAGGCGGGCGCAGTTCCGCGCGCGAGACGGTGGGCCGCGTGGCTGCCGGAGCGATCGCGAAGAAGATCCTCGCACTCGCGATTCCCTCCAAGCCCGTGGTGATCCGCGCGTTCGTCACGCGTATCCACGACATCGCCACGCCCGAGGGCGCGCTGACGGAGCTCCCCACCCTTTCCGAGATCGAGGCCAACGCCGTGCGCTGCCCGCACGCCGAGACCGCCGCGCGAATGATCGAGCGGATCAAGCAGGTGCGCTCCGAGGGCGACTCCGTCGGCGGTGTCATCGAGTGCCGCGTCCACGGTCTTCCCGCGGGGCTGGGCGAACCGGTCTTCGACCGCCTGCACGCGGACCTCGGCAAGGCGATGCTTTCCCTGCCGGCCGTGAAGGGATTCGAGCTGGGGAGCGGATTCGCCGGCACCTTCCTGCGCGGGTCCGAGCACAACGACCTGTTTGAGATGCGCGACGGCGCCGTGCACACCACCACGAACCGAAGCGGCGGCATCCAGGGCGGCATCAGCAACGGCGAGGACGTCATCTTCCGGGTCGCATTCAAGCCCACCGCCACGATCCTGCGCCCGCAGAAAACCGTGGACGTCCATGGCCAGGAGACCGAGTTGATGGGCCGCGGCCGCCACGACCCCTGCGTCCTTCCGCGCGCGGTGCCGATCGTCGAGGCCATGGCGGCCCTCGTGCTGGTCGACCACTGGATGCGTCAGCGCGCGCAATGCGACGTCCGTTTTTGATGGGCGCGCCCGCGGGACGAGGCAGGAATCGGAAACTTCTTCGTCGCCGTCGCGTCCTATGCGCAATGCATTTCCCGCCACGGCCCGCATCGCGAGGCCTGCCCAGCACCCCCGGCTTCGAGCTTCGCAATTTACAAGCGGGAAGCTTTTCCCTCTGATTACCGGATTCCGGCCCCTGTCCCTCCTTATCGCATGATTCAGCGCCCCTTCCGCATTTGGCTCGTCGCGGCCCTCCTGGCCGTCGCAGCCACCGCAGCCTCCGCCCAGCCCGTTGCCCCCGTTCCCGCACCCGCGAAGCCTGCCACCACCAAGCCCTCTGGTTCCGACATCATCCCCAACCTGAGGCTCATCGACGGCGACATCGATTCGGTCCTCTCGATGCTGGAGATGCTCAGCGGCCGCTCGATCATCCGCCCAGCCTCGCTGCCGACGACGACCTACACGATCGACATCAAGCGCCCGATCCCGCGCTCGGAGGCCATCCAGGTCATCGAGACCGTCCTCAGCCTCAACAACATCGGCGTGACGCCCATGGGCGACCACTACTTCAAGGTCGTCGCGCTCGCCGCCCTCAAGACCGAAGCCCCGCAACTCATCTCAGGATCCACCCTCGGCCTGTTTCCCAGCGGACGTGTCGCCGCCAAGCTCTTCCAGCCGAAATACCTTCGCATCGAGGACTTCCAGCAGCAGATCAACGGACTGGTCTCGCCGGGCGTCGGGGGCGCGATCGTTCCGTTTCCGAAGGCCAACGCCCTGCTGGTGACGGACACCATCAGCAACCTCCAGCGCATCGAGACGCTGATGGACAAACTCGACAAGCCCGCGCCGGAGCCGAAGTTCTACACCCTCAAATTCGCCAAGGCCAGCGACCTGGTCCAGAAGATCCAGCTGATCATGCAGAACCCCACGCTGCAGGGTCAGCTTGGCGCCACGCCGACGATCACCGCCGACGATCGCACCAACCAGGTGATCCTCGTCGCCGAGCCCCAGCAGCGAAAATTCTTCGACGACCTGATCGCGCGCCTCGACATCAAGGCGGACCCGAACACCCGCACCGACGTAATCTACCTGAAACACGCCAACGCCAAGGACGTCGCAAGCCTGCTCACCCAGGTGATCAGCGGGCAGAACAATGCGGCGCAAAAGATCGGCGCCCAATCGGAGATCGCCCGTCCGCAAGCAGGCCCGCCAACCAATCTCGCCGCCGCCCAGGCTGCACACATCCAGGCTCTCACACCTTCCACAGCCTTCAGCTCGATCGTGACGGTCTTGGCGGACGAGCGCACCAATTCCGTAATCGTCAACGGCACCCAGGACGACATCCGCCTCATCAAGCAGCTCGTCGACAAGGTCGACATCATCCTCCCGCAGGTCCGGATCGAGGTCGTCATCGCCGAGGTCAACCTCACCAAGAACGAACAATCCGGCATCGACGCCCTTGGCCTCCAGGTCGTGAACAACAAGCTGGTGGGCATCGCGGGTTCCACCTTCGGCTTCGGAGTCGGCGGCAGCACCACCTCGTCCTCCGGCTCCTCGGGTTCGTCGTCCTCCTCCTCGAGCAGCGCCGTCACCCCGAGCGGCTTCGCCACCCTCGGCCGCACCTCCCACGACGGCTACTCGCTGACCGCGATCCTCGGAATCAACTCCAACCCGGTCTTCTCGAACGCCACCATCCTCTCCGTGCCGACGATCGTCACGACGCACAACAAGAAGGCGATGATCAACGTCGGCGAACAGGACCCCGTGATCAGCAGCTACGTGAACACGGGCACGAACGCCACGTCGACGATCGGCACCGGGTACATGTCCAACGTGAACTACAAGGACATCGGTATCCAATTGACTGTGACGCCTCTGATCGGCGACGACGGCAGCGTGCAGATGGACATCCAGCAGACCGTCAACGACGTCATCGGACAGGTGATGATCGACGGCAACGACCAGCCCAAGATCGGCACCCGCGAGATGGACTCCTTCGTGACCGCCAAGAGCGGCGACATCATTGTGCTGGGCGGGTTGCAGCGCGAATCCGACACGACCTCCCGCAGCCGCCTCGGCCCGATTCCCTGGATTGGCGACCTGCTCGGCACGCATGCGAAGACGCATGAGCGCTCCGACCTGATCTTCTTCCTTCGTCCGGTCGTCCTGACAAACACCCCCGCCGACAACGTGAATGCGCTGAAGCGGGTGGACAAGATGACGATCAAGAACGACGTGAACCGCGCGCTGAATCCCAACGCGCCGCCGCCGCCCGAGAAGAAGCACCTGTTCCCCTTCCTGCATAGCGACTGAGCGGCCCCGCCAGCCCCCCGCGCCCCATGTCGATTTCCGCATCCCTGTCGCTGCCCGCCGCCCTCGCGGCCCGACTCACCGAGGAACAGATCCAGTCGGTGCTCGAGGCACCACGCGGACTGCGCGTTGCCGCGGTGGCCAAGGCGCTGGCGATTCCCGAGTCCCAGGCGCTGGCGCTCGTGGCTGAATCCGCAGGGCTCGACGTGGCTTCCAACCTCGAGACGGACCCGGTCACCCGGGGCCTGATTCCCGCCCGCCTCGCCCACGACTACCAGATCATCCCGATCAAGGTGGGCGACGACACACAGGATATCGACCAGGAGCAGTCCGGCGACAACCGGCTGGCTGCGTTCCACCTCGCCGCAGCCTGGCCTCCCGACGACACGGTCGTCGACTGGGTGCGGACCTTCACTCCGCGCACGCAGGTCTGGCACCTCGCCGTGGCGGAACGCGTCCACCAGCTGATCGTCGACACCTTTGGCGTCGGCTCCGGTTCGCTCGAGGACAGCGACGACGCCTACATCGCGCCGGACGCGCTGCCCCAGGAGGAGGAGATCGTGGACGAGGATGCGGCGGTGGTCCGCTTCGTCAGCGACGTGATCTCCCAGGCAATCGCCGACCACGCCACCGACATCCATTTCGAGCCCCAGGAGAACCAGCTGTGCATTCGCTACCGCGTGGACGGCCTGCTCGTGCCCGTGCCGGTGCCTGAAAACCTGCGGCGGTTCCAGGACGCCATCATCTCGCGCCTGAAGATCATGGCGCGGCTCAACATCTCCGAAAAACGCCTGCCCCAGGACGGACGCATCAACTTCAAGGCCGAGGGCGCCAACCTCGACATCCGCGTCTCGACCATCCCGACGATCTACGCCGAGTCGATCTCGCTGCGCCTCCTGAACACCAAGAAGGAGGCGTACTCGATGGACCGGCTGGGCATGAGCGCGGAGGAACAGAGGCAGGTGCTGGAGCTTCTCGACTACCCGCACGGCATCATCCTGGTGACGGGCCCGACCGGTTCGGGAAAAAGCACCTCGCTCAACGCCTTCCTTCGAAAGATCAATTCGACGGACCTCCGCATCATCACGATCGAAGACCCGATCGAGTACGAGGTGGCCGGCGCGAACCAGATGCAGGTGCGGCCGGAGATCGGCCTGACCTTTGCCGGCGCACTGCGCCACGTGCTGCGCCAGGATCCCGACGTCATCATGGTCGGCGAAATCCGCGACCGCGAGACTGCGGACATCGCCATCCGCGCCTCCCTCACGGGCCATCTCGTATTCTCCACGATCCACACGAACGACGCGCCCGGAGCGATCACCCGACTGATCGACATGGGCATCGAGCCCTTCCTGGTGGCCTCGGCGATTGAACTCGTCATCGCCCAGCGCCTGGTTCGCCGACTCTGTCCGGAATGCTGCCGGAGCGAGCCGATCCACCGCACCAAACTTCTGGATACGCTCGCGATCCTTGGCGTCGATCCCTCCGAGGCGGAGGGCGTCGAAACGCTCAAGGCGCCGGTCGGCTGCGACCGCTGCCGCAACACGGGGTACCGCGGCCGCATCGGTCTGTTCGAGATATTCCGGCCCAACGAGGCGCTGCACGACCTCATCCTGCGTCGCGAAAGCACGCGGGCGCTGGCGAACTGCGCCCGCGACCACGGCATGCGGACCCTTTCGCAGAGCGGCTGGGAGAAGGTGCGCGCCGGACACACGACGCTCGAAGAGGTGTTGCGCGTCATCACGACGAGCGACAAGTAAGCCGCGAGCCATGCCGTCGTTCACCTACTCCGCGCGCGACCGGGCCGGAACCGCAGTCAGGGCCGCGATCGAGGCGCCGAACCGCCGCGATGCGCTGCGCATGCTGGCCGCCCGGGGGCTGACAGTGTCGTCGATATCCGAGCAGACCGCGTCGGCGCCGCAGAGCCGGGCACGGGAGGGCAAGGCGACGGAAAAGCCGCGGGCTGCCGCGCCGTCGCCGGGCTCCTCCGGATCCGGCGCGCCGAAGCGCCGCGAGCGACTTCCCTTCCTTGAGGCGCTCCACGACCTGACCGCCAGCGGGCTGAGCGCGGGCGAAGCCGTGCGGCTTCTCTCGGTCCGACTGAAGGATCCCGCCCTGCGGGTGCTCTGCCAGGGGCTTTGGGAGCGGATCTCCGAGGGCGCGTCGCTTTCGGGCGCGATGGCCGCGTATCCAGCGGTCTTCGACACCTCGACGATCAACCTGATCGCCGCGGGCGAGACGACCGGATCGCTCAACGACACGCTCATCCGCCTCATCGCGCACCTCACCGAGCAGCGCGAGATGCAGCGGCAACTGATGTCCGCCCTCGCCTACCCGGTGTTCATGCTCCTGGTGGCCGGCGGCGTCATCCTCTTCTTCCTGTTCTTCCTGCTCCCCCGGATGCAGACGCTACTGACGTCGTTGGGCGGCAAGCTGCCGGTATCGACGCAGATCCTCGTCGGACTCTCCCATTTTGCCCTCGATTACGGCGTGATCATCGCCGGCGTCGGTGTGTTCGTCGCGATCTCGTTCTGGCGCTGGCGGGCGACCAACGCGGGCCGCGCCAAGAGCGACGCCTGGATGCTGCGCGTGCCGTTCCTCGGCAGCTTCATCACCTCGCAGACGGTCCTGGCGATCAGCCAGACGCTCTCGGTGCTGCTCGAGAACGGGATCACGACGGCCGAGGCGCTCAAGATGACCGAGCGGCAGATTTCAAATCTCGTTCACCGCAGCGCCTTCGGCATCGCCATCACGCGCGTCATGGAGGGTGAGGCGCTATCGAACGCGCTGGGCCGCACGCAGTGTTTTCCCGATCTCGTGCTCGACCGACTGGCGGTGGGTGAGAACACGGGCAACGTGGTGCCGAGCCTCAAGGACATCGCGAAGAACTACCGCCTGCGCCTGTCGCGCGAGCTTCAGGGCATCACCCGCGTGATCGCCAGCGCGGTGATGGCCTCGGTCTTCATTTTCGTCGGCTTCATCGCCTTCGCCATCATCAGCGCGGTATTCCAGCTGAGCGCGAGCTTCAGCAAGATGCATTGAGGAAGGAGCCCGTTCGACTTCGCTCAGGGCAGGCGAGAAGTGGAAATCGAGCATCCAGAATCTAAAATTTAGGAGTTAGGAGCTAGGATCCAGAAGCGTTTGAGGCCGAATCGAAAGGCAGGAATTTACAGGGATGAAGGGGATGGAAGGGATGAGGCGGACTGCATACTGGGATGAACAGAAGGCAACGAAGGAAACGAAGAACACACCGCTTACCAAAGGATTGAGAGCGTTGATTGGGTGAGTGACGCGGATTCCAGACGGGCCGGGAGGCCGAGCCTCCCGCGCAGGGCGGAATCCCCGTTCGACAGGCTCAGGGCCTTCGGGTGATCCCGCACTCCAGGTTAAGGCAGCCCACAGCGCACTCGCCAACCGCTGGAATCCTTCTCGATTCCCGCCTGCCCTGAGCGAAGTCGAACGGGCTTCTTCCTCAGATGTCCTTCAACTTGTCATACCAGTTGAACTTGATGATGCCAGTCGTCACGACGACGAGGCCGAGGATGCCGCCGGCGGCGCGCCAGTCGCGCAGCACGATGTAGATCGGGAGCGCGGCGAGGCTCACCTGCCAGATGATGCCCACGCCGACGTTGGACAGGTCGCGGGCGCAATGAGTGTTGGGCTGAAACGCCGGGTCGTCGCGCACCACCTTGTCGCGGATCGGACCCCAGAAGCCCCAGGGACGAACATTCTTGTAGAAGGCGACGAGCACCTCCTCGTCCTCAGGGGGGTTCATGAACGTGCCCACGACGCAGCCCAGCACGGACAGGGCGAAGATGGCGGGGAAGGTGTAGAGCGCGTTGACCGTGTAGCCCATCACCCAGTCGGTGATCGGCGGGATGATGATGGCGCCCAGGATGCCGCCCACCATGCCCCAGAAATAGCCAAAGCCGTTGAATCGCCACCAGTACCACTTGAGCACATTGGCCATCACGAAGCCGCCGTAGAGCGCGCCGACGAGCCACATCATGATGCCCGTGATGCGCGTGGTCAGGAGACCGAGGGCAAGACCGACAATCAGCACCGCGACCGACGACACCCGGCTAAGCCAGACCTGCTTCGCCGACGTGGAGTCCGGATTGATGAAGCGTTTGTAGATGTCGTTCACGATGTACGCCGGGGCGGCGTTGATCGTGGCGGCGAAATTGGACATGAACGCCGCCAGCAGGCCCGCGAGCAGCAGACCCACGACGCCCGCGGGCACATCCTGCGACAGGACGATCGGGAGGATCTTCTCGAAATCGGGCTTCGGCATCGCGCGCAGCTCAGGCATGCAGAATGCGAGGGCCAGGACCGTGAGGCCCGCCACCATCAGATAACGGGGGAAGTAGAGCACGACGTTCACGAAGCCGTTCATCATACAGGCCTCGCGCGGATTGCGGGTCGCAAGCACACGCTGCAGGTCGTAGGTCGGGGCCGGACCCGCGAGGCTGGCGAGGATACCCTTGAAAAACATCATGCCGAAGATCACGCCGAACAGGGAATTGCCGTCCTGCTGGATCGCATCGTTGGCCTTGTCGAGAATGCCCGTCCAATTGAGGTCCAGGTGCAGCCCGAAAAACGGATTCGACCAGCCGGCCGGAATCACATGCGCGATCATCTCGGGCGAGACCTTCATCATCGCGACGATGCCGATCACGAACGAGGTCACCGTCAGGATGGTGAACTGCATGACCTCCGTGCTCACGACCGAGAACATGCCGCCCTTGATCGCGTAGATCGAGGTGAGCGTCAGGATGATGATCGCGTAGATGTTCTCGTCGGTGAACAGGCCCGTGGTGTGATGCGTGAAATGCCAGGGCAGCATCACGGCCGCGAACTTCCCGATACCGATGAAGGAATAGGCGAGCAGGCCGATGACATTGACGAGGGCGAAGACGACCACGGAGAAGTGGGCGTAGTTGGCGCCGCGATTGCGGCCGAAGCGGGTCTGGATCCACTCGGCGCCGGTGAGCACGTTGGAGCGCCGCACCCAGGCGCTCAGGAACATCATCAGGAAGATCTGGTTGAAGGTCGGCCAGAGCCAGGGAAGCCAGAGGCTCTTCAGGCCGTACACGAACAAGATGTACACCAGCCACATGGTG
>JAJXYI010000313.1 GCA_021780625.1 bacterium
TCCTGCTGGTCTTCGCCCTCATTGTTTCCGTTGCCCGTGCCGAGCGCCTCGAGTTCTCGTGGCCCGTTCCGTCGCCGACCCTTCCCAGCGTCCACTCCGAGGACGATTTTCTCCAGGCCACCGCCGCCGGTGATCCGCCCTCGGGCGGCTTCGGCTGCGTCCGCACTCACGGGTTCCAGTATCACGAGGGCCTCGACATCAAGCCCTACAAGCGCAACGCCCGCGGCGAACCCGCCGACGAGGTCCACGCTGCGATCGCCGGCATCGTCCGCCACATCAGTCGCTACGCGGGAGAGAGCAACTACGGCCGCTACATCGTGCTCGAACACCCCGACGCGGTGCCCGAGATCTACACGCTCTACGCCCATCTGGCCCGCATCGCCCCCGGACTCCACGAGGGCGAGCACGTCGCCCGCGGGCAGATCATCGGACTGATGGGACACTCCGCGGGCGGGTACTACATCCCGCTGTCCCGCGCCCACCTTCATTTCGAGATGGGCCTCCGGATTTCAGACAACTTCCAGTCCTGGTACGACTGGAAGCGGTTCGGCGGACGCAATGAGCACGGAAATTTCAACGGGATGAATCTCATGGGCTTCGACCCCTGGGCCTTTGTTCAGGCACTGGAACACCACCAGGTCGACCAGCCGTATCAGTTTCTCGAACACCAGCCGATCGCCGTGCGCTTCCGCATCGCAACCACCCGCCGGCCGTTCTTCGTCCGTCAGTATCCGTCGCTGGTGGAGCGCAAGCCCGGCTACGAACTGCTCGGCGGCTGGGAAGTGTGGTGCACTTTCACGGGCCTCCCCGTCCACTGGATTCCACTTTCGACGGCCCAGGTGGTCGGGATGCGCCCGGACCAGGTCGTGATCACGGGCTACGACCAGGATCTGTTGCGCCACCACCCCTGCCGCATCCTCGTCGACCACCGCCGAGGCCAGCTCGTCCCCGGACGCGACCTGGCCGACATGATTCAAATGGTCTTCGGCGTGAGATGAGCCCTCCCCGGGGTCGACGTGCGATTGCGACGTTGAGCCCTGCCGCCGCCTCGCTCAACGTTCAGCTTCCATGACTTCCCGCGAACGCTTCCTCGCCGCCTGCGCCTGCCAGCCGCTCGAGCGGCCCCCCATCTGGATCATGCGCCAAGCCGGTCGCTACCTGCCCGAGTACCGCGCGCTGAAATCGTCCCACTCGTTTCTCGAGATGGTCCGCACCCCGGAGCTCGCCATGGAGGTGACCCTGCAGCCGCTTCGGCGCTTCGCTCTCGACGCCGCCATCCTGTTTTCGGACATCCTGGTCATCCCCGAAGCTCTGGGTCAGCCCTACCGCTTTCGCGAGGAAGGTGGGATCGCGATGGACTATCGAATCGATTCCCGCGCCCGCATCGATGCCCTGGCGCCGGCTGACGCAGTGCCGACGCGGCTCGCCTACGTCGTCGACACGCTGAAGCTGCTTCGAAAGGAAATCGCCGGAACACACGCGCTCCTCGGGTTCGGCGGCTCTCCCTGGACCTTGGCCACGTACATGGTCGAAGGCGGAAGCTCCGAGGATTTTCTCCTGATCAAGAGCCTGTTTTATCAGGACCGCCCCTCGTTCGACCGCCTCATGCAGAAGCTGACCGACGCGATCATCGCGTATTTCAAGGCCCAGGTGGACGCCGGCGCCGACGCGATTCAGATCTTCGACTCCTGGGGCGGCATCGTCGCCGGACAGGACTACGAGGCCGCGTCGCTCCGCTGGATCAAGGCGATCATTGCCGCACTGCCCAAGGACTTCCCGGTCATCCTCTACGCCAAGGGCACCGCGCCCCACCTCTTCGACCAGTCGTTTTCCGGTGCACGCGTGCTCAGCGTCGACTGGACTGTCGACCTGCGCGTGGTCCGCGACCAGCTGCCAAAGACGATCGCACTTCAGGGCAACCTGGACCCCGTGCTGATGAACCTCACGCCGCAGATTGTCCGCGAGCAGGCCACCACCCTGCTAAACAAGATGAGCGGCCAGCCCGGCCACATCTTCAACCTGGGTCACGGCATCATGCCCCAGGCGCGCATCGACTGCGTCGAGACACTCGTCCAGACCGTCACCGACTGGAAGGCCTGAGCCCGCCCTACTCCCAGGCGTAGTTGAAGCTCACGCTGATTCGCTCGTCGTCCGTCTCGTTGACCGGCACTTCGTGCCGAAGCCAGCTCTCGAAGAGGATCACGTTGCCCGCCACCGCCGGATAAGTGGCAAAACAACGATTTTCCCCTTTCGCCCCGGGGAGCTTGGGCGGCGCCGCCATGAACCGGTCCAGCCTGGGATCCTCGAACTTGATCCCCGCGCAGCCCGGCGGGGTCTGGACATAGTAGGTCCCGCTGACAAAAGAAAGCGGATGCAAGTGGAGCGGATGCCCGGCCGAGTTCGGCATGATGTTCACCCAGAAATCAGTCATCCGTATCTTCCTTCCGCGCATATCCATCTCCAGGGCCCGCGCAAACGCCAGGACGTGCCGGCTGATCTTCCGCTCCAGGCGCTCAAAGCTGCTGGAGAACCGGTGTAGCTCGTTGATCGAGGCGTAACTCGTATATCCCCGCGGATAATGACGCTTCGACCAGTTCCTCCCCTCCGTATCGAAATCCCTCAACTGCTGGCACTCCTGCGCCAGTTCCGCGTTCAGACGGGCCAGTCCGGCCTTTTGGAGCGGCTCGCAATAGATCAGGGTGGGAAACCAGGATTGGGTGGGCATGGACGTGGCGGGATTGACCCCTACTGTCCAACCTGATCACGCTCTAGGCAAGGGCTTCCCTTGCGGGTAACCGCCCTCCCGCTTCAAGCGTCTTGCCGTCCGTGCTGGACGCACTTTCCATTTTCCCATGTCCGATGAACCGCCGGAACTCGACCTCGCGGGCTGTCTGGAACGCGTACGAAACCGCGACCAGGACGCAGCCCGCGATCTTGTCGCGCATCTTTATCCCTTGGTCATCCGCATCATTCGGGCTCATCTGCCGCGTCGGACATCCGAGGAGGACCTCGCTCAAGAGGTGTTCATGAAAATGTTTGCGCGTCTCGAACAATACCGTGGCGAAGTGCCTTTCACTCATTGGGTGTCCCGGATTTCTGTCACCACGTGCATCGACGCACTCCGGGCCCAGAAACGCCGCCCCGAGCTGCGCTGGGCCGATCTGTCGGAGACGGAAGCCGATGTGCTCGACGCGGTCATAACCAGCGACACGGACAAGGCCCCGGACGACGCGCTCGCCGCCCGCGAACTCATCGAAAAACTGTTGGGAATGCTCAAGCCCGAGGACCAGCTGGTCATCCGGCTCATGGATCTGGAGCAGAAAAGCGTCGCCGACGTGTCCCGGATCACGGGCTGGAAGCCGCCCCTGGTCAAAGTGCGGGCTTTCCGAGCTCGCAAGAAACTGCAAAAGCTATTCATCGCCCTAAGTAGGAAGGAAAGAACATGAACCCGAAGAAAGCCGATCTCGCCTGGCAGCGACTCGTCGCCGCCGCTCGAACCGCCCCCGTCCTCAAGGATGAGACGACGGTGCCCTACGGATTCGCCACCCGCGTGGCCGCCCTCGCCTTCGCCTCCCCCTCGCCACTGCCCGCGCGCATCCTGTTTGAGCGGTTCTCGTGGAAGGCCCTCGTCGTCTCCGCCCTTCTCATGATCCTTTGCCTGGCCAGCGCGCTACCGTTTCTC
>JAJXYI010000389.1 GCA_021780625.1 bacterium
GGCGGAGGCGTTGCCGAAGGTGAGATTGATGAGCCCGCGGTGGGGCAGCATCACGTTGGCTTCGTAGGCTTCGCGCTTGAGATCTTCGAGCATGGTGGCGGCGTGGAGTTGACGACGGAGGGCGGGCGAAGGCGAGCGCCTAGACGCGCAGCCCCTGCGAGAGGACGTAGGTGAGTTCGTTCTGGCGAAGCTCGGACTTGAACTCGCGCAGACGGGTGTCGGCGTCGATGACGACGAGCTCCACGCCGGCGATTTCTGCAAAGTCCTCGATCTGCTCGGTGGTGACGGAGTAGCTGTAGCCCGTGTGGTGGGCTCCGCCGGCGAGGATCCACGCGGCGCAGGCCGTCTTGAAGTCGGGTTTGCACTCCCACACTGCGCGGGCGACGGGCAGCTTGGGCAACTTGGGGTACTTGACGGCGGTGACCTCGTTGACGATGAGCCGGAAACGGCTGCCCATGTCGATGAGCGAGACGTTGATGGCCTCGCCGGCCGGAGCATCGAACACCAGGCGCGCGGGGTCTTCCTTGCCGCCGATGCCGAGGGGATGGATTTCGAGGGTGGGCTTGGTGGCGGCGATGGAGGGGCAGATCTCGAGCATGTGGGAGCCGAGCACCTGATGACCCTTGGGAGAAAGGTGGTAGGTGTAGTCCTCCATGAACGAGGTGCCGCCGGGCAGTCCGGCGCCCATGACCTTCATGGCGCGCAGCAGGGCGGCGGTTTTCCAGTCGCCCTCGGCGCCGAAGCCGAATCCGTCGGCCATGAGCCGCTGACAGGCGAGACCGGGGAGGATTTTCAGACCGTGGAGGTCCTCGAAGGTGGTGGTGAAGCCCTTGAAGCTGCCCTCGGTGAGGAAGGCGCGCAGGCCGAGTTCGGTGCGGGCGGCGTAACGCAGCTCTTCGTGGCGGGCGCCGCCCTTGTTCAGGGGCTTGGCGATCGTGTAGAGCTTCGCGTAGTCCGCGCACAGCGCAGAGATGTCGGAGTTGCTGACGGCGTTGACCGCGGCGACGAGATCGCCGATGCCGTAGCCGTTCACGGCGAAACCGAAACGGGCCTCGGCGGCGACCTTGTCACCCTCGGTGACGGCGACCTGGCGCATGTTGTCGCCGAAACGTGCGAACTTGGTGCCCTGGAGATCGTGCCAGGCGCGCACGGCGCGGGCCCAGGCGCCGATGCGCTCCTGAACCTCGGTGTCGGACCAATGGCCGACGACCACCTTGCGGTTGAGCCGCAGGCGCGTGTGGATGAACCCCGCTTCGCGGTCGCCGTGGGCGGCCTGATTGAGGTTCATGAAATCCATGTCGATCTCGTTCCAGGGCAGATCGCGGTTGAACTGGGTATGAAGATGGCAGAAGGGCTTCCGCAGAGAGGTCAGCCCGCGGATCCACATCTTGGAGGGCGAGAAGGTGTGCATCCACAGGATGAGACCGGCGCACTCGGGGTCGGCATTGGCCTCGAGACAGACCTTGGCGATCTCATCGGGCGTGGTCAGCAGGGCCTTGAACGTGACCTCGAGCGGAATGTGCTTCGACTTGCCGAGGGCCTGGGCGACCTTGGTCGCGTTGGCTTCGACCTGCTTGAGCGGGCCGGGGCCGTAGAGGTGCTGGGATCCGCAGAGGAACCAGATTTTGGGAGATTGGAGCAGATGCATGGAAACGTTGGAGGTGGAGGTTTTCGGATAAAGGCGGATCAGCCCTGTTGCTCGTGCCTGATCTCGAGCAGCTGCTTCATCACGCCGGACAGGTCGGCGCTGCGGTCGAGCCCGCCGAAGCTGTCGTGGAGTTTGCGATACAGCGTATAGAGCCTGTCGTAGGCGCGCCGGTTGGCGGCGATGGGCGTGTAGCGCCTGCGCTCGAGGGAGGTCATGCGGCGCTGGGCGGTCGGGAAATCCCTGTGTGCGCCGGCGAGCACGGCGGCCGACACGGCGGAGCCGAGGGCGCAGGCCTGGTCGGAGCCGGCGACGAGCATGGTGCAGCCGGTGACGTCGGCGTAGATCTGCATCAGCATGGCATCCTTGCGGGCGATGCCTCCCGCGCAGACGACGCGGTCGACGGGCACGCCATATTCCTTGATGCGCTCGATGATGGCGCGTGCGCCGAAGGCGGTGGCCTCGATGAGCGCGCGGTAGATTTCCGCGCGGGTGGTGTGCAGGGAACTTCCGACCAGCAGGCCGGAGAGCAGGGGATCGACGAGGATGGTGCGGTTGCCGTTGTTCCAGTCGAGCGCGAGCAGGCCGGACTGGCCGGGCTTCTGGCGGGCGACCTCGGCGGAAAGCCTGGCGTGGAGCGAGCCGTCGCCGCCGCAGACGCCCTCGACCCACCACTTGAAGATGTCGCCGACGGCGGACTGGCCGGCCTCGATGCCGTAGAAGCCGGGGAGAATGGCGCCCTTGACGATCCCGCAGATGCCTGGGATGTCGGGCACGGATTTTTTGGCGGAAACGACGCCGCAGTCGCAGGTGGAAGTGCCGATCACCTTCACGAGGGTGCCCTCGGTGACGCCGCAGCCGATGGCGCCGTAGTGCACGTCGAATTCACCGATTGCGATGGGGATGCCCGCGGGCAGGCCGAGTTTTTTCGCCCAGGATTCGCAGAGGCTGCCGGCGGACTCGGTGGCGTCGTAGGCGCGGTCGTAGAGGCGGTCGCGCAGGGCGGCGAGTTTCGGATCAAGCAGAGCGAGGAATTCCTTGTCGGGCAGGCCCTGCCACTCGTCGCAGAACATGGCCTTGTGGCCGGCGGCGCAGATGCCGCGCTTGACCTTGAGCGGGTCGGTGACTCCGGCGAGCACGGAGGGGATCCAGTCGGAGAGTTCGACCCAGGAATGGGCGGCGTCGAAGACCTTGGGGTCGACCTTGAGGCAGTGCCAGATCTTGGACCACCACCACTCGGACGAGTAGGTGTTGCCGCACTTCGCGAGGTACTGTGGACGGTGGACGGCCGCGAGTTCGGTGATGCGGCGGGCTTCCTCCCAGCTTGTGTGGTCCTTCCAGAGCCAGCAGAGGGCGTTGGGATTGCGGGACCAGCGCCGGTTCAGCCCGAGCGGCACGTTCGACGCGTCGACAGGGATGGGGCTGGAGCCCGTGGTGTCGACACCGATGCCGACGACCTTGGAGGCGCTGAAGCCTGGGGTGCGACGGGCGGCGCGCAGGGCGCCCGTGACGGACTTCTCGAGTCCGAACAGGTAGTCGGCGGGCGACTGCCTCGCGAGATTGTGGTTTCGCGGATCGAGCAGGATGCCCTGTTCGCCGCTGGGGTAGTTGACGACGCTGCTGCCGAGTTCGGCGCCGTCCGAGCAACGCACGACGAGGCAGCGCACCGAGTTGGTTCCGTAATCGATGCCGAGGGTAAACACGGGTGAAATCTATTCCGCGCTGCGGGGGCCGGTAAACGGCCCGCTCACTTTACAGTCATGCGTGGGTGGGCCGGGCCGCGGGGCGCTTTTGGGTCAGGGCCGCCGACGGCGGGAGGGCCCGAGGAGCTTCTCGCGGGCCACCAGATAGAGGAACACGGAGAGCAGGGCCAGGGGGATCAGAGAAAGTGCATCGGAGTAGGGGCCGGCAAAGAAGGGATTGTGCGCGGTGGCCCAGCGCGTGAGCGCTGTATCCAAATTCACATGCACACCCGCGACGTAGGCGATCACGATGCCCGCGATCGCGCCGCCGGCGATG
>JAJXYI010000170.1 GCA_021780625.1 bacterium
GGCAACCGAAGAACCTCCTCGTAATGCTATTACGAAGAGTCTACACCACAACGCATTGTATTGCAATATTATTTAGGAATCGATCTACTAGTCGGTAGCATCCGCCGAAGCAAACTTCGCCGTGCGCTCGCCGTTGGACCACGTGCCGCCGGCACGACATTGGCAACCGCTCAGACATACCTCAAACCAAATTAGCTGCCCCGGTCCAGGCATGCCACGAGTACTCGGGCCGGACATGGACTTATGATGGACCGAGGGCCGCGTCGACAAACTGGAATAGAGGCCTCGAAGGACTCGCCATGGAAGTGCTTAAGTGCCCAGCATGTGGGTGGCTAAACCGTGATCGTTACCTGTCCCACACGTGCGAGCGATGCTCGTCAAGCCTCGACTGGCGTGCCAACCTCCACTGGATCGACGACCCACCGCCCTGGTCGGATCGAGAGTTTCTAGAGAACCTCGGATCGTCACTCGAGCGCCACTTCCAGAGCCTTCTGACCACGCTGTCGAGCAGACAGCGCCAACCGCGCTCGTGGCCACGGATGTCGAGGGCAAAGGTGGTCAGAATCGTTTCTGTAGCTTGGCTACTCTGGATCCTCTACATAGTGGCCTTCCGCGACGTCGGCTCGGCCCTGTACATCTCGGCACAGGCATCCCCACCAAGAAAGACCCATTTCTGGCGTATACGCCACATCCTAAGCGATCCAGGCTTTGAGTCCCTCGACCAAGACACCAGACGAATCGTGCTTGATTTCGTCGACGGCGAGTTTGCCTCACTCGCCGAGAACGACCAACTGAGAGCACTCGACCTTCTGAGCCAAAAATATGCACGCGGGCCGAGGCCGGCCGTCGCGGCGTCCCAAACGACCGAGGAGGCCGTTGGGGAATGGGTCCGGCGAGTCTATCCAAATTATGAACCTTCGTGGAAAGGTCACTACTCCGACCAAGCGCTCGGGGACTCCGTTCGCCTCAAGCAGGCAGCCGCGCCGGGCCCGCCGTGGTATTTCCCAGATTGTTATAAGGAGGCCCTCAACAATGAGATGTCCCAAAGCAATCCGAGGGGCCTGCTGTACACGATCCGTCTCGCCCTCCCTGGAATGGCATTCGGCATCCTCTGGCTCACCTACTCGCTCCTAAATTTCCGCGGCCGGCACAAGCCGCAAGAGGCGTCCTGAGCCCAAAGCCCGCCGGCGCACCACACCAAAGACCACGCAACGCTCCGGCAACCGCACCGAAAACGCCCACCGGGCTTCGACACCCGAGCCGGCGCCCACCGACAAGACGATCGGCGCCCGAGCCCTCGACGGCGACACGCGAAGACCCGGTCGCATGCGCGGCCAAGACAACGGGGGACCGACGGCCCCTCAATGAAGCAGCTCCTGCTACGCGCGTCTCACGGGTTTCGTCGTGTCCAGGCACGCGAAACGTTCCGTCGGCTTCTCCAAATAAAATTCTCGAAGCCCATCTCGAATTAGCCGCTCCGTATACCCGGCAAAGTGCCCAGAATCGTGGACGTCAAACGGCGAGACGATAACGGCCAGGACACGGTCCGGACTCGCCTCGCGGACGTGGACCTTGAAGCCGAAGTCCGGGCTGGCCGCGCCCGTGCACGGCTGCTGAAATTGCGGGTGCAATTCGAGGGTAACTCCAATCTCAGCGCTGACCCGAGACAACAACTCAACAATTGCCCTTTTTGCAAGGACTTCATCCATATCAATTTCCTTCCTCGCGCGACAGGGTCGCCCCTCGCAGATAATAATCGTCAGAGGCGCTCGTGGCTCGACCGTTCTGCACGCCTACGAAATCCCAACCTCTGTACTGCCCGAAATCTGCGCCGTCCGATGGCCGCGCAGTTAGGAAGCGCGCGAATCCGCGCCGCCGTACCGCCCCCAAGGCAACTCGTCGGCGGTGACCCGCCAGACGCGCCCGGGTCTCAACTGCGCCGGCGGACCCTAAATTCGTGACCGATTGCCCTTCCCCATACCCTCGGCTGCCCGAAGCCCGGCAGAAGCTCGGCCTCAATTCCAAGCCCCGCGCCCGTCCCCAACCGATTTTCCAGAGGCATGAATATCTTCAGTCGGATTCGACCAGATTCCAGGGGCACGAACAACGGGGAAGGCAGCCGCCTCGGAGCGCTCATCGCCACTGGCGAATCTCTTCTCCTCCTCATCCAACTACTCGTCGAGCTAGTGCCTCAACACGGCAATCCGCGGATCTCGGAAGCGATGCATCTCATTTTTCTGGCCGCCGCCGCGGTTCGCGCCGCCCTGCATATCCGTCGAGCCGCACGTCTTCGCGAAGACGTAGAAACGTAGGACACACCACAGATCCCGCGCCGGATGAGAAGAATGCCGCCGCGAACTGCCACTCGACCATGGGGTCGTAGCACGGCTGAAAGCTCCCGCCTCACGCTGCAGTTCACGACTGGCGAGACCGTTACACAGCACCCCGCAACGCCTCCTAACCTAAAGAGCAGAAATAGGCTACGAGAGCCATCGAAGTCCAATTCGACTGGACTCCGGCGCAATCGCCCGCCCCGGCGCAGGCGGCGGCGACCGCCCCGACCGCCCTCAAACCCCGCTCCCGAACAACGTGACCACCAAGCCCACTTGCCGCCGCCCGTAGAGCCGCACGAAGTCCCAAATCGGCGATCAAAGCCTCAGCGCCAGTGCCCTGCTCCTGAATTCCGAGTAACGCAAAACCGACGCCGACAAGTGGGCAAGCGCCGAAACCTCCTTAAGCGCTCGCCACTGCCCGTTGTCATTAGTAACAAAAGCGCTGCAGTAAGGAAGGTAGACAGCCGACAGCATATCGATCCGGCCCGCCCTTCCGGGCGACCGTTCTCTCTCGGGCCGGAGGCAACGGTCGTAAAAAGCAACCGCTTCGGCAAGGAGCATCGCTTTGAATGGCGGGGACCGCTCCATGAAGGCCCTGGTCTCGGCTCCGCTCGGGTTCCTTCCGACGACGCTCTCGATGAGGCCCGCGCCGACGACCAGGCACGGGCCCTTCACAGCCAGAAGCGCCTTTGTGACCTCTCGCAGCGATGGACTAGGCTCTCGGGACCTCGCCGGCGTCGGGAACGCCGCCTTCACATCGCGGTGCACGTCCCGAAAAAGGGCCTCAAGCTTCTTATGCATTGCCCGAGTCTCGGCGCTCACGGAATGAATCAGCTCATCTCGATATATCTCCTCTTCGAGCTCCCAAAACCGCACCCCGTGCCGCCTCCAGTCGTAGCTCGACGGATCTCGCCAGTACGCCTTGACGTGCTCCTGCACGATCCAAGAGAACGATCTGAGGCAGATTCCGGAGTCCAGGACAAGTCGAATCGCCTCGAACAGTCGCCTGCGCAGCGCCTGGTCGGGACACGCGAACACCTCCGAGAATGCTGTTGCAGGCACGACGAACTCAAAGGCACCACCGAGCGACCGCGCCACAGCACAGAGGCTCTTGTCGGCTTCAAGCGCGTTGATAGCACTCGCGTCGAGAACCAGCCTCTCGCGGTCCCTTGTTCCAACCTCGTTCATAGCAATCTCCCATCTGATGTTCAATCGGTGACATTGACAGAGCTCGTTCAAAAACACCCCATATCTCAGTCACCGCGCCGCCCCACCCAAATCTCCCCTAACATCAACCACTTCCAGCCCACGCCCATCACTCCTCCCAC
>JAJXYI010000446.1 GCA_021780625.1 bacterium
GCAAAGTCAGCCCCCGATGCGTCGCGTCCGCTTCCGTGGTGCACCGCAACGCGCAGGTCCGGGGCGAATGTCGCGGCCTCGCGGCGCCAGTTTTCGAGGAGCGACGCGGGCACGACCACCAGGCTGGCCGCCCGACCGCCGGATGCGCCCTCCCGTATCGCAGTAAGCAGGGCCAGGGCCTGCAGCGTCTTGCCCAGCCCCATCTCGTCCGCAAGCACTCCGCCGAGGCGCTGGGTATGGAGATACCAGAGCCACGCGACTCCAAGTTTCTGATACGGCCTGAGCCTCCGCTCCAGCGACGCTTCGGCGGGCGCGGGCGCCAGGCTGGACAGTTCGCGCAGGGCACGGCTGCGCTCCCGCCATCCGGACGGAGGGGTGAAATTCGGCGACAGGGTCTCGAGGATCTCCTGAGCCTCCGGCACACGCGCCCGCGCGATCTTCAATGAGCGCGTCACGGTGAGCGCCGCCTGGCTGTCCCCCGCCAGCGCACGCTGGGCCTCCGAAACCCGGTCCAGCTCCTTCCGGCCGAACAGGTAGATCCTCCCGCCATGCTCGACGTAGGCGCGCCCTCCGGCGAGAGCCTGACGCACCGCCTCCTCGGAAGCCCCGCCAGCCCGGATTGCCATCGTCAGCGAGTAACCTCCATTGGCCTCCTCGGCAGAGCAGACCACCTCGGCCCGAGCAAGCCCCGCCGTGTTCCGCTGGAAGTTCTCCGTCGTGACGGCGCCCCACTCGCTTCGCATCCGGTCGCCGTGCTCCGCGATGAACGAAAGCGCCTTGTGACGGTCGCGCAGCCACCACCGTCGGTTCGACGGCTCCAGCACGAAGCCGACTGCCTTCAGGAGCTCCAGCACCTGCCCGTAGCTCGGGTGCTCCCGCGAGGGCAGCGTGATCGCCAGGAAATGCTCCGACCCGTCAATCACCGCCGGCGTGCCGCGGCGCTCCGAAGACGGGCGGGCGACGGCTGGCTTCGGCTGTCCCGTTGGGCTCTGCGCCTGCACTTCCGACCCCAGCAGTGGCGCCACCCCCTCGAGGACTCCCTCCGTCCAGCCAATCGCCTCGCCGGGTTTTCCCGCCCAGAAGAAGACCGGCTGTTCCCTCAAGGCGCGCAACAGCTCCCGAAACTGGGACCGGGTCAATTGGAGCAGCGCAGGAGGCGTGGGAGCGGCGCACCACCGCTGCAGCAGCGCGAGGGCGG
Organism: bacterium; assembly: GCA_021780625.1. The sequence goes on from JAJXYI010000446.1 coordinate 1,199, forward strand.
GCACCAGCGCAGGCGCGGGTTCGGACGCGAGATCGACCTCGAGCCTGACCGGAATCGCATCTCGGAGGATCGCCGAGGCAAGATTGGGAGGGAGGAAGAGCCGCAGCATGCGGAGCCGATAAGGAAATGCCTCGCACACGTGGCAATCCTAGAAACCGACCGGCTTTCGGGCGCTATTCAGCTTGGTTCGCGCGGCGCTTCGCCCATGCTCGCCCTCATGCGCCCAGCGCCGCGTATCCCCGCCAGGCATCTCCTCCTGGCGACGCTCATTGCGTTTGCACTCGCCTGGCTGCTCTCCCGCACCGAGGCCGGGCGGACCCTCGAGTACGAGGGACTCGACGGGATGACCCGCATCCGGACCGCCTTCCAACCGCCCCCGGATCCACGCATCGCCTTGGTGCTCTTCGACGACGATTCGGATTCCCGGCTCGGGGCCTGGCCTCTGGACCGGCAGTGGCACGCCGAGTTCATGAAGCTGCTCTACCAAACCTCGCCCGCCGAGATCTGCTGGGACGTGATATTCGATGCCGACGGAAAATCCAGCCAGGGAGACGATGCGATGGCCGCTATCGCCGGCGCACTCGGACAGACGGGCATTCCAGTCGTCTGCGCAGCCATGAGCAGCGACGACTCCGCTGGGATCGTACCACCGACCTCCGATGGCCCCACGCGCCCCTTCACGAACATCGTCGGAGCCGTTTCCGAACTCGAGGGCCACGCGCGCGCCTACCTCCCCTACGCAGCACTCAGGAAGACCGCCACGTTTGCATTTGCGGACTTCAATCCCGAACCGGATGGCGTGCGCAGGCGGATCCCAATCGTCGTGCGAGTCGACGGAAAGGTTTACCCGACGCTCGCTCTTCAGGCCGCGCTCTCACTGCTCAAGGTGAAACCGGCCGAGGTGAGGGTCGCGATCGGGCGCTCCATCACCTTTCCCGCCCAGGGCCGTACCTGGCGCATTCCGATCGATGACCATGGTCGGATCTGGATCAACTACCGCTATGATGAACGCGGTGGGCGTTCGGCCTTCCCAACCTACGGGTATGCCAAGCTGATGATCGGACTTGACCGGCACTTCGCCCGCGGAGACGCCTCCGAGCCGGTCCCGGATCTGAAAGGCAAGATCGTCCTCATCGGGCAGACCGTGACGGGCAAAGCCGATGCCGGACCGACGCCCCTTGGGCGTCTATCGCCGTTCACCCTCTACCACGCGAATTTGCTCAACTCGATCCTACGCTCTGACTACGTCCGCACCGCTCCGGCCTGGTTGCTCTGGCCGGCGATCGCCCTGAGCTTTGGCGCGGCCCTCGTGGGCGCGTCGCGCCGCAGGCTTCTGTGGCTCGTCGTGGTTTCGGTCGGTGGGATCGCGCTCTATCCAGCCCTCGCCCTGCTCGCATGGGTCCTGCACAGCCTGTGGCTTCCCCTCGCGGGCCCCCTGCTGGGCATGACGCTCGCTTCGGCCTTCGCGGTCTTTCGGCGCGTGCGCGATGAGCAGCGCGCCAAGGAGAAGGTTCGCCACATGTTCGGCAGTTATCTCTCGCCCGAGCTCCTCGACCGACTTGTCGCAAGCGGCACCGACCCCGAAGTAACGAGCGAACGCCGCCCCGTCGCCGTTCTCTTTTCCGACCTTCGCGATTTCACGGCCTGGAGCGAGCGCACCCCGGAAAACATCCTCATCGCGCAACTCAACGAATATCTCGAAGCCATGGTGGCCTGCGTGCACGCCGAGGGCGGCACCCTGCACAAGTTCATCGGCGATGCCGTCATGGCAGCCTGGGGCGACATGGAATCACGAAGCCCCGCGGAGGATTGCCGAAGGGCCTGCGCGGCGGCCCTCGCGATGCAACGCCGCCTGGACGGGTTGAACCAGGGCTGGCTCGCGCGGAATCTCCACCCGCTGCGCATGGGCATTGGGATCAACCACGGCACCGTGCTCGTCGGCAATGTCGGGTCCCCAAAACGCATGGAATTTACTGTCATCGGCGACCCCGTGAATCTCGCGTCCCGGCTGGAGTCGATGAACAAGGCGCTCGGCACCTCGATCCTCGTCGGCGAATCCGTCGAGTCCCTCGCAGGCGGCGACTTCCAGTTTGTACCCAAGGGCGAACTGCCCGTGAAGGGCAAGGCCGAGCCAATCCGTGTTTTCGAGCTTCTCGCACGTCCTGCAGCACAGGCCCGAGCGAGCCAAGGTTTCGTTGACGGACCGGCCGCTCCCGCAATAGATTTGCCCGACGGCAGCAGCCATTAACCGTTCAGCATCATGAACACCCCAAGTTTGTCCCGCATTCTTGCCGCGCTTTTTTGCGCGTCCATTTTGTCCACGGCATTTGCTGGCAATGCGAAACTACTTCGCAAGGTCGGCACCGTATCCATGATCCGGGGAGACACCACGGTCGCGCTCAATGTTGGAGACGAGATTCCCGAGGGCGCGCGCGTGGTCACAGGCTCCGGAAGCCAGGCC
>JAJXYI010000482.1 GCA_021780625.1 bacterium
CGCGAAGCGCCCCCAGACCCTCGCTGATGAAGTCGGCGCATCCGGGCGTGTCGATGATGTTGAACTTCCGTTCCATCCACTCGGTCGCGAGGAGCGTGGCGTGGACCGAGATCTGGTGGGCCTTTTCGCTGGGGTGGTAGTCGCTGATCGTCGTCCCGGCGGAGACGCTGCCGAGGCGGCCGATGCGGCCGGAGCACGCGAGCATGGCTTCGCAGAGCATGGTTTTTCCTGAGGAGGCATGGCCTACGACAGCGAAGCTGCGAAGGTCTTTGGAGGGGTATTCCTTCATGGTCGTCGCTTGAGAGGTGACTCTGGTTGGATTGCCGACCTCCACGCAGGTCGCGCCGGGCGCTTGAATCGGGAGGTCAGGCTGTTGGCAAGGGGTGCGCCCGGCGGGCTGGATGGGACGATAACGTCGGGGCCTTGGTCAGGCTAGAAGTTTTTGAGGAAATCCGGGGCGTGGAAGTTCGCATGCCCGCGGTTCTGCATGGCGCCCGTGGATACAAACTCCGTTCGCTTCCGGATCAGTTCTTGCACCGGCACCCGGCCGCCCGAAGAGTGCCCGGATGGTTGAACGGATCGTCCCCGCCCTTCGCCTCGCCGCTTCGGTGTTGCTGCTTGCCGCTACGCTGCTGAACAGCGGTTGCCTTGTCGTCGACGCGGTCGCAGTCACCGGCGATGTCGCGGTCGAGGCCGTCAAGGTCACCGGCAAGGTCGTGGTGACGACCGTGCGCGTGGGTGCGGACATCGCGGGAGCGGGGACCAACGCCGCCTGGAAACTCTCGCAGAGCGGCGCGGTGGTGGTGTTCCAGCCCCGCACGGGCCTCGCGTGGAAGTTGGCGATGGGACCGCAGACCCAGCTGACGATGGCCGAGGCGCTGGGGGCATCCGGCGTGCGCGTCGCCAGGGGGGTTCTAGTCCGGAATCGCCGTACCTACGAGATCTCCTCGTCGCGCTGGGCCACCACCGAGCTGCGCTCCGGAGATGTCGTCGTGATCAAGAACTGAACTCGAACGCGCTCAGGACTCGGGTGCGGCCTCCAGCCGGTAGGTCGTGTGGAAGACGAGTTTGATCGAGCGGGTGACGAATACATCCACAAGCAGCCGGCCGGATTGAAGGCCCTCCGGAGTTGCCTTCCCAACGACGCCCCGCCGCGCCCCGGACCGACTGCGGCCCTCGCCTACGAAGGTCACCGTCTTGCCCTGGTGCAGGCGTCGAATCTGCTCGTCATTAAACTGAATTCGAAGATGTCCGGACTCCCGATAAAAGAACGGGAAGACGCGGACCTGGTAATCGCCCGCATACACGCCGTCTGAACGCACGAAACGCGAGAAGCTTATGCTGACCCTGCCAACGAAGATCGAAGTCCTCGAGGGGGCGATATCCACGACCCGGTAGGCGGGGTCTGCGGCGGGATCGGCCGCACGGGCTGCGGGTGACACCGAGAAAAAGGCGAGGGTTAGGCTGACGAGAAAAAGGGCGTGGCGCGGCATGGGTGCGGGCAAGTTGAGCAAAGGTGACCGGCCGGATAACGCAAGGTGCCTCGACGCCTCGCTTTCTCGTTGCCGACCGGGTTTCCGGGCGGTGTTGTCAGAGTCATGAGCAACTCGTCCGCACAGGCCACTTGGGGAGGGCGATTCACCGCCGGCCCCGCCGAGATGATGCTGAAATTCAGCGAATCCGTCTCGTTCGATCGACGCCTGGCACCGTTCGACATCCAGGGCAGCAAAGCGCACGCCGCCATGCTCGCGCATGTCGGGCTGATCTCCCGGAAGGAGTGCCGCGAAATCCAGAAAGGCCTGGACGGAATTCTGCACGAAATCCGCACGGGTTCGTTCACGTGGAAGACGGAGCTCGAGGACGTTCACATGAACATCGAGCAGGCGCTGACGGCCCGCGTGCCCGCAGCGGCCCGCCTGCATACGGCCCGCAGTCGAAATGACCAGGTCGCGACCGACATGCGGCTGTTCTTCAAGTACGCCAGCGCAGCCTTGGGCGAAAAACTCGTCGAGGCGCAACGCACGCTGCTCGCGCTGGCGGAACGGCACCGCGAGGTGCTCATCCCCGGCTACACCCACCTCCAGCGCGCCCAGCCCGTCTCGCTCGCCCACCACCTTTTCGCTTGGCTTGAGATGCTCGAGCGTGACCGCCAGCGCTTCGACACCGTGCTCGACCACGCCAACTGGTGCCCGCTCGGCTCGGGCGCCATCGCGGGAACCACGCTGCCCATCGATCGCGAATTCACCGCGGTGAAGCTCGGCTTCGTCGACGCGAAGGGCCGGCCGCGGGTGACGCAGAACTCGATGGATACCGTCGCCGACCGCGACGTGTTCATCGAGTTCGCCGCCGCCTGCGCCATCGCGGGGGTTCATTTCTCGCGCATCGCGGAGGACCTGATCCTGTGGTCCAGCGCGGAGTTCTCCTACGTGAACCTGCCCGACGCCTTCTGCACGGGCTCGTCGCTCATGCCGCAGAAGAAGAACCCGGACTCCTGCGAACTGCTCCGCGGCAAGTCCGCACGCCTGCAGGGCAATCTTCACACGCTGCTCACGCTCACAAAGGGTCTTCCGCTCACCTACAACCGCGACCTCCAGGAGGACAAACCGCCGGTGTTCGACAGCTTCGACCAGACCGCGCTCTGCACGGATGTGCTCTCCGGCACGCTCGCCGGCATGAAGATCAACCGCGACCGCTGCGCGGCGGCTGTGGCCGACCCAGGCCTGTTGGCGACGGACCTGGCCGATTACCTCGTGACCAAGGGCGTGCCGTTCCGCGAGGCGCATCACGCAGTTGGGCGAGTGGTGAAGCTCGCGGAGGAGAACCGGGTCGGGCTCGACAAGCTCACCGACGCGGTCGTTCGCACCGCCCATCCCGCGTTTCATGCGGACTGGCGGGCGGTCTTCGACCTGCGCCGCGCGATGGCGAAGCGCGTGGGGACCGGCATGCCGAGCCCCGCGCAGATCAAGCGCCAGATCGCCCGCTGGAAAAAGACCCTGGCCTGACTCGAAACCGGGTCAGGGTTTAACAGGGATGGAGGGGATGGAAGGGATAGGTGAGTGGGGTAAGCGGAGCTTTGCGAATTGCTCAAGCTCAAGACTCGGACAACGTGAGAGGGAGAGAACCTTCCGCACGCTGCCTGCGACCGGTTCACCTATCCCTTCCATCCCCTTTATCCCTGTTAATAAACACCCCGGTTTCTTTCGTTACTGGGGCACTTCGTAGACTTCGAGCATCGCGACGCCGGAGCCGCCGTCGGAACCCGAGACCTGTGCGGTGTAGAGCCCCGGTTTCAGGTGGATCAGAATCGCGGAGTCCTTGCTTCCCTCGGGCAACGCGAACAGGCCGGTCTTCTTTGCCGCGGCCTCGATGGCGGTGACCTGGGTCGGATCAGAGCACCAGTCGTCGTTCGATGCGATCTGCGTGGTGTTCTGGAAGAGCTTGATCTGCGGATTGGCGAGCACGCCGGAAACGCCGTACTGGCTGAGCGAGGGCCCGTCAGCCCGGATGAGCAAGGTCTTGCCCGCCGCGCCGGATATGATGAATCCGGATACGAGGATGTTGTCGCCGGTACCGACCTGGGCGCGCGACGACAGGCAGGTCATCCGGCAGGTGCCCGGCGCCTCGTCCGCGTCGTAGATTTCCAGCAGGCCTACTCCCG